>PNLG01000143.1 GCA_013822915.1 Sphingomonas sp.
GCGCTTCAGGCGACCATGCCGCCGCCACCACCGTTTGGCGCACCCACCGCCAT
Organism: Sphingomonas sp.; assembly: GCA_013822915.1. GTDB lineage: Bacteria > Pseudomonadota > Alphaproteobacteria > Sphingomonadales > Sphingomonadaceae > Sphingomonas. The sequence continues at coordinate 54 of PNLG01000143.1, forward strand.
TCCAGCGCCCGCCACTTGGCCGATCAGCGATACGCTGAGCGATTGGGGGCTATGCCCGTCGCAGCCCGATTGGGCGGCGGGGTTTTCCGACGAATGGACGCCGGGGGAGGCGGGGGCGCGGGCGCGAGTAGCTGGCTTTGGCCCCCAGGCCGCTGATTATGGCGATCAGCGCAATCTGCCCTCGGTAACCGGGACATCGGGCCTGTCGCCGCACCTGCATTTTGGCGAGATTTCACCCGCCACCATCTGGTACGCAGTCGCCGGGCAGGGCGGGTCAGTTGCGACGTTCCTGGGCGAGCTGGGCTGGCGCGATTATGCGCAGAATGTGATCCTGCAATTCCCCGATTATGGTGCGGCCAATGCGCGCACCCCCTTTGACCAATTCCCCTGGCGCGCGGGCGATGCCGCCGACGCCGACCTGAAAGCGTGGCAGGAGGGGCGCACCGGCTATCCGATTGTCGATGCCGGGATGCGCCAGCTTTGGGCGACGGGGTGGATGCACAACCGCGTGCGGATGATTGCGGCGTCGTTTCTGGTCAAGCATCTGCTGATCGATTGGCGGCGCGGGGAGGAATGGTTTTGGGACACTTTGGTCGATGCCGATTACGCGTCGAACGCGGTCAATTGGCAATGGACGGCGGGGACCGGCGTTGATTCGAACATGTTCGTCCGAATCATGGCGCCGCTCAGCCAGTCGGAAAAATTCGACGCGGCGGGCTATATCCGCCGCTGGGTACCCGAACTCCGCGATCTGCCGGCGCCCGCCATCCATGACCCCGATCTGATGGGTCAACGCCCGCGCCATTATCCGCCCAAGCTGATCGAGCACCGCGACGCGCGCGCTCGCGCCTTGGAAGCGGTGCGGCAAATCGGCTAAGGCCGCCTGCGTGAGCAATCAGGCTGAAAGCAATGTCGCAGCGCCGATCGTCGCGCCCCTGCCCCGGCGCGCAGGCGTGCTTGGCTGGATCGCGCCGCTGTTTCACCGCGTGCTGGACCGGATCGACGCCGGGCTGGCGGAGGGCGGAATCGATGCGGTTCTACCGGATGGCGGGCGGCGGATGCTGGGCGGGCGCGCGCCGGGGCCGATGGCGCGGGTGGAGATTGCGGACTGGCGCGCGCTAATCCGGCTGATGATCGGCGGATCGGCTGGCTGGTATCTGGCATGGTCGCGCCGCGAATGGACCAGCCCGGACCCGGTGGTGGTGTTTGAAGTATTTGGCCGCAATCGGCATTCGCTGGGGCAGACGGGACGGTCGAGTGGCGTGGCCCGCCTCGCCAAGCGGGTGCTCCACGGCCTGCGCCGCAACAACCGGGCAGGCGCGCGCCGCAATATCGAAGCGCATTACGATCTCGGCAATGATTTTTACGCAGCCTGGCTCGACCCGTCGCTCAGCTATTCGAGCGCGATGTTCGGCGACCCCGCCGATGATCTCGCGGCGGCGCAGCAGCGCAAACTGGCCGCCGTACTGGCGCGGACCGGCACTTCGCCGGGGGACCGGATTTTGGAGATAGGCTGCGGCTGGGGATCGTTTGCGGCGCACGCGGCGGCTGCGGGGCGCCAGGTTCATGCGATCACCCTGTCCCCCGCGCAGGAATCGGTGCTGGCGGCGCGGCAATTGCCGGGAGTCACGGTATCGATCACTGATTACCGCGATGTGGCTGGCATGTTTGATGCGGTCGCCAGTATCGAAATGGTCGAAGCGGTCGGCCAAGCCTATTGGCCCGATTATCTCGCGACGATTGCGCGCGTGCTCAAGCCCGGCGGGCGCGCCGCGATCCAGTTTATCGCGATCGACGATGCCATTTTCGATGCCTATGCCGCCAATGTCGATTTCGTGCAGGCCTATGTCTTTCCTGGCGGGATGTTGTTGTCGCAGCGCCGGTTTCGCGCGCTGGCGCAGGCCGCCGGGTTTGATTGGGTCGATCAGGTTGATTTCGGCGCCGATTATGCCGAAACGCTGCGCCGCTGGCGATTGCGCTTTGACGCGGCCGTGGCAGAGGGACGGTTGCCGCCACGCTTTGACAGTCAGTTCATCGACTTATGGCGATTTTATCTGATGTATTGCGAAGGCGGCTTTCGCGGCGGCGGCCTGCAAGTGTCGCAGGTAACGCTCGTCAAGCGATAGCGCGTTCGATCCGCTCGAAATGACCAGTGTCGAAATCGTCGGTCAGCAATTGGAGGATGCGCGCGGCGACGTCCTCGGGCGGTTTGACCGAGGCGAGGTCTTCGCCGGGATAGGCCTTGGCGCGCATGGCGGTGCGGGTGGCGCCGGGGTCGATAATCGCGGTGCGCACGCGCGAGATATTGGCGACTTCCGCCCCGTAACAGTTCACCAACACCTCGAAAGCAGCCTTTGAAGCGCCATATTCGCCCCAATAGGCGCGTGGACTGCCCGCCACTTTCGAGGTTAGGCCGATCACCCGGCCGGCGGGCGCGCGGCGCAGCATCGGGTCGAACGCCGCCAATAACGCCGCCTGCGCGCTGACGTTTAGCGTCATCACCCGCGCCAGTTCCTTTGGATCAATCGTCGCAACCGCGCCCAGCGTGCCGAGCATCGCGGCATTCAGCACCATGATGTCGAGCCGGTCCCAACGCCCGCCCAGCGCGACCGCGAGGCGTGCCACCGCATCAGGCTCCAGAAAGTCGACGGGCGCAATCGTTGCCGATCCGCCGCGCGCGTAGATCGCGTCCTCAACCTCCTCCAGCGCGCCCGCCGTCCGTCCGGTCAGGATGACATGCGCGCCCGCGTCCGCAAGGGCTGCGGCGGTGGCGGCACCAATGCCTCGGCTCGCCCCGGTGACGAGCGCAATTCGGTCAGCAAGCGGCTTGTCGGTCACGTCTTTCATCCTTGATCGCAGGACTCAGCTTACCCGCTCGGCAAGCAGGGCGAGTTGGTCGACCGTTTCGACATCGTCCTGATCGGTGAGCGGCGTGGGATAATCGCCGCTGAAACAAGCGTCGCAGTGGCTGGGCGCGTCGGCGCGGCGGCGGTCCTCGCCCAGCGCCTTATACAGCCCGTCGATCGAGACAAAGGCGAGGCTGTCGGCGTGGATGAAATCGGTCATCCCGCCAACGTCAAGTTGCGCCGCGAGCAGCTTGGCGCGTTCGGGCGTATCGACGCCGTAAAAACAGCTATGCCGGGTCGGCGGGCTAGCGATCCGCATATGAACTTCGGCGGCACCGGCTTCGCGCATCATCGTAACGATCTTGAGCGACGTTGTGCCGCGCACGATCGAATCGTCGATCAGGATGATCCGCTTGCCCTTGATCAGCGCGCGATTGGCATTGTGCTTCAGCTTGACGCCGAGGTGCCGGACCTTGTCGCCGGGCTGGATGAAGGTGCGGCCGATATAGTGCGAGCGGATGATCCCCAGCTCAAACGGGATGCCCGATTGCTGGGCATAGCCGATCGCGGCGGGCACGCCCGAATCGGGCACCGGAATGACCAGATCGGCATCCACTGGCGCCTCAATGGCTAGCTGCGCGCCAATCGCCTTGCGCACCGAATAGATTGACTGCTCATCCACAATCGAATCGGGGCGCGAGAAATAGACATGCTCGAAAATGCACGGGCGCGACGGCTGGGCAGGGAAGGGCATGATCGAGCGCGTCTCGGTCCCCTGAACGATCACTAGCTCACCCGGGTCAATCGCGCGGACAAACTGCGCACCCACCACGTCGAGCGCCACCGTTTCGGACGCAAAGATGATCGCGCCGTCGAGCGTCCCCATCACCAGCGGCCGAATGCCCAGCGGATCGCGACAGGCAATCATCCCCTCGGGCGTCATCACCACCAGTGAATAGGCACCCTCCACCTGGCGCAGCGCGTCGATGAACTTGTCGAGCAGCGTGCGATAGCTTGACGTCGCGACCAGGTGGATGATCGTTTCGGTATCGCTCGTTGATTGAAAGATCGAACCCCGCCGAACAAGTTCCCGCCGCAGCCGGGTGGCATTCGAAATATTGCCGTTATGCGCGATCGCAAACCCCCCCGATTGCAGATCGGCATAAAGCGGCTGGACATTGCGCAGCGCCGTCTCGCCCGTGGTCGAATAGCGGACATGCCCGCAGGCCGCTGTGCCGGGGAGCGCGCGAATCACATCATCGCGGTCAAAATTGCCTGCGACATGCCCCATGGCGCGGTGGGTGTGGAATTGGTGCCCGTCCCAGCTGGTGATCCCCGCCGCTTCCTGTCCGCGGTGCTGGAGCGCGTGGAGGCCGAGCGCGACCAGGGCTGCTGCCTCGCCATCGGTGCCGGATACGCCAAAAATGCCGCACTCCTCGCGCAGCTTGTCGTCGTCGAAAGGGTGAGTGGTCAGCATCGCGTCCCATCGGGTGATCGTTGCCGCCCCCCTATAGGAGGGCCGATTGGCTTTGTCGCCTGTTTGTCATCATTTCTTGCGGTCCATTGAGCGATAGGGGCCAGGTGCGCTAGAACCACCGCATGGATATGCGCGAGAGCGGGTTGGCGCTGGACCCGAAATATGATGCCAACGGGTTGATTACGGCGGTGGTGACCGACCGGGTCGGCGCGTTGTTGATGGTCGCGCATATGAATGCGGATGCCCTTGCCGCAACGCTGGCGGGGGGCGAGGCAGTGTTCTGGTCGCGCAGCCGCGCGCGGTTGTGGCGCAAGGGCGAAACATCGGGTCATGTCCTGAAACTGGTCGAGGCGCGGATCGACTGTGACCAGGATGCGCTGTGGCTGATCTGCGATCCCGCAGGGCCCGCGTGCCACACAGGGGCGACAAGCTGTTTCTACCGCCGTGTCACGTCCGACGGACTAGAGCGGATCGGATGAGGGCCGCACTCTGGTTCGCGCTCCTGATCGTTGGCTGTTCGAACGGCGCAGAGCGAAGCAGCGACGCCGCCGCGCCACCGCCCGATCTGGAAGCGGCGGCGATCAGCGCGGGGATTATTCCTGACCCAAAGGCGACTGATATCGGCGGCCTGTTCGCGCGCGATACTGACCGGGTATGCATCGTGCCGACCGCACTCGACTACCGGATCGGTGTGTTCGTCGATTATGGCGAGGCGCAGTCGTGCAGCGGCTCGGGCACGGTCACCCGGGCGGGCGAAACGCTCCAGATCGCGTTTGACGATGCGCCCGATTGCGCATTTGCCGTGCGGTATGAGGGTGATCGGATCGTATTTCCGGCGCGCGTCCCGGCTGGGTGCGAGCGATTGTGCAGTCAAAGGGCGTCGCTGGGCGCGCTTGATGTCCGTCGGTTGAGCGATTCGATCGCGGAGGCGCGGACGTTGCGCGGTGCCAGGGGACGATTATTGTGCGCACAATAATCCGCAGCAGATTGACGTATACGTAAGCCGGTGATAAACGTGACTTATGTCCAGTCCGCCTCTGCTTGCGGCCTATGCGCCCATCGATCCGCGACCGGATCGGGAAGATTTTGGCATCGCCGATCTGTGCGGGGAATTTGGCGTCACCGCGCGCGCGCTTCGCTTTTACGAGGATGAGGGGCTGATCGCGCCCGAGCGGCGGGGCACGATGCGCGTCTATTCGCACCGCGATCGGGCGCGGCTGGCGTGGATATTGCGCGGCAAGCGGGTCGGCTTTAGCTTGAGCGAGATCCGTGAGCTGCTTGACCTTTACGATCTGGGCGATGGCCGCCGTTCGCAACGATCGGCCACAATCGCGCGCTGCCGCGACCGGATTGCGCTGCTCGCTGCGCAAAAAAATGATATTGATGCAGCAATTGCCGAATTGAACCAGTTTATCGCCCTTGTTGAGCCACCGCTCTCCGACAAAAAGGACTGACCATGCCGAAATATACGCCCCCCGTTCGCGACACGCGCTTTGTGCTCGATCATGTGGTCGGGATTGATCGCTATGCCAATCTGCCCGGTTTCCAGAACGCGACGCCCGATGTCGTAACGGCAGTGCTGGAAGAAGGCGGCAAGTTCGTGGCCGAGGTGTTGTTCCCGATCAACCTGTCGGGCGATCAGGAGGGGTGCACCCGCCACGCCGATGGCAGCGTCACCACGCCCAAGGGGTTCAAGGAGGCATATGACGCCTTTGTCGAAAGCGGCTGGTCGACGCTTGGCGCGCCCGAGGAATTTGGCGGGCAGGGGATGCCGCACACCGTCTCGACTGCGTTTGAGGAGTATATGATCTCCGCCAACATGGCCTTTGCCATGTATCCCGGCCTGACCCACGGCGCGATTGCCTCGCTGTTGGTCAAGGGGAGCCCGGAGCAAAAGGCGACTTATGTGCCCAAGATGGTGTCGGGCGAATGGGGCGGCACCATGAACCTGACCGAGCCGCATTGCGGCACCGACCTTGGCCTCATCCGCACCCGCGCCGAGCCCAATGCCGACGGTAGCTGGGCAATCACCGGCACCAAGATCTTCATTTCGTCGGGCGAGCATGACCTGACCGAGAACATCATCCATCTGGTGCTGGCCAAGACACCCGGCGCGCCCGAAAGCTCAAAGGGCATTTCGCTGTTCGTGGTGCCAAAGTTCCTGGTGAACGAGGATGGTTCGCTTGGCGCGCGCAACACGCTGAGCTGTGGGTCGATCGAGCATAAGATGGGCATTCACGCCAATTCGACCTGCGTGATGAATTATGACGGCGCGACCGGCTGGCTGGTTGGTGAGGAAATGAAGGGCCTTGCCGCGATGTTCATCATGATGAACGCGGCCCGGCTGGGCGTGGGCTTGCAGGGGCTGGGCGTTGCAGAGACGGCGTATCAGAACGCGGTGCAATATGCGAATGACCGGCGGCAGGGCCGCGCGCTGACGGGAGCGGCGGACCCGGCGGAAAAGGCCGACACGTTGTTCGTTCACCCCGATGTTCGCCGGTTGCTGATGGATGCGAAGGCCGTGACCGAGGGGTTGCGCGCACTGTGCCTGTGGGGCGCGCTTCAGGTCGATCTCGCGCATATGGCGCAGACCGAGGAGGAGCGGCAAACGGCCGACGACCTGATCGGGCTGCTCACCCCGGTGATCAAGGGTTATGGCACTGACAAGGGGTATGAAATCGCGACCAACGCGCAGCAGATTTATGGCGGTCATGGCTACATCGCCGAATGGGGCATGGAGCAATATGTGCGCGATGCCCGGATCGCGATGATCTATGAAGGCACCAATGGCGTGCAGGCAATGGACCTGGTTGGCCGCAAGCTTGCGACCAATGGCGGACGCGGCGTGCAATTGCTGTTCAAGATCGTGGGCGAGGAGATCGCCACCGCCAAGGGCAATCCCAAGCTTGCCGATTTCGCAACCCGGCTGGAGCGGGCGCTGGGCGATTTGCAGGCATCGACATTGTGGTTTGTCCAGAACGGCATGCAGAACCCCAATCATGTCGGGGCAGGCGCGCATAGCTATATGCACCTGATGGGCATTGTCGCGCTCGGGCTGATGTGGCTGCGGATGGCGACGGCGGCTACGGCGCTGCTCGAAGCGGGTGAGGGGGATGCGAAGTTCCTCGAAGCCAAGCTGGTGACCGCGCGTTACTTCGCCGAGCGCATCCTGCCTGACGCAGGTGCGCTGCGCCGCAAGATTGAGAGCGGGTCGGATGCGATCATGGCGCTCGACCCGCTGATGTTCGAAGCCGCCTAAGGCGCGGTTGGGGTTGGCGACACGGTCGGGCGGGGCGCAATCACCGCGCCGCCCGACCGTGTGGCGCGCAATGGCCCAGCATCGGGCAGGGTTTTGTCGGGCAGCGCACGGGGAGTGGTCGACCCGCTGACCCTGGCCGTCGCCCCGGCAGTGTCCGCGGTAATCATCTGGCGCCGCATGCACTGCTGCGGCTGTGCGCGGTCGAACACCGCGCAATTCCACAGCGGCTTGTCATAGCCCGAGTTGCGGTCGCGCAAATAGCTGAACGCCATCGCTGCGATTTCGGTGGGTGAGAGTGGCAGCCCCTTCGCCGCTTGCGCTGCGTCGGTCCAGATCAGGAATTTGCAATAGGGCCGGTCGCCGCAATTGAGCGCAGCAAGCGCGGGCAGGTCATCAGCAGCGACGTTGGACGGCACCGTCGCGATGAAGGTATCGGGATGGCCCGCGAGTTCGGGATAGCGGCGGCGTAGCGCGTCGGCGGCACTGGCCGCGTTAGCATCAGTCGATACCAGCGCAGCGGCGGCATCGCTGTGCGCGGTCGACAGCGTGGCAAGCCGCGCGATCACCGGCTCATCACGCGCAGCCGCGCGGGTAAAGGCGGGCGGGGTGCCCCACCAGCCGCTCCAGCGGAAAAACAGGTGCGTGCCGACCGCTGCCACCTTGTCCAGACTGGCGCTCCAATAGGGCACGACCCAATTGGTGTGGTAATGCGTTGCATGGCCGACGGCGGCGAACACAGACCCGGTCAGCGCGCCTCGTGCGATCAGCCGTGCGCGCGCCCACGCCGCTGCGCCAAATCGCGTCCGCTCCAGCGCGCCGTCACAGGTAAAGGTGAACTGGCAGCCGGTGGACCGTTCCGACCCCTCAAACACCACCCCGCAAATCGACTTGGGGAAGGCGGGGTGGCGCACGCGGTTCAGGATGACCTGCGCAACCGCTTTTTCGCCGGTCACGTCATCGCCCGCCTCGTAAAGCTGCGCTGTGGCGAGGCAGTCAATCGCCCGCGCCATTGCCTCTGGCGTTGCCGTCAGGCGAAAGGCCCGCGCTGCTGGATTGGGCGCGGTCGAAAAGGGGATGGTTGCATTGAACGCCACTGCATCGGCGGGGGTCACCGGGGCATAGCGCGGCGCGTCAACCACCGGCATCCGGGTCGGCGGGACGATCGGTTTTGCGGACGGTTGGCTGAGGCGGGGCTGGCCATGCCCGGCGGGCGCAACCCGCCACACCAACACCGACGGCACCGCGATTGCGGCAAGCGCCGTCGCCGCCAGCACTGCTCCCATCGCGCGCGGGATGCGATCGCGGGCGGCGGCGCTCGGGGCGCCGTGCGGGGCAAGCGGAGAGCGTTCCATCCCCGCGCCCTTAGGGCAAATCGGCGCCCAAGCGAACCCCCACGCCGCGAATCGTCCTTATGCCTCGGGCAGGAAATCGGGGACCGAGAGGTAACGCTCGCCAGTGTCGTAGCTAAAGCCGAGCACCCGCGCGCTGCTGGGCAAGTCGGGGAGCTTTTGCGCAATCGCGGCGAGCGTCGCCCCCGAACTGATCCCGACGAGCATCCCCTCCTCGCGCGCGGCACGGCGGGCCATGTCTTTGGCGGCGTCGCCAGACACCGTAATCACACCGTCGATTGCGGCAGTATGGAGGTTGACCGGCACAAACCCTGCGCCAATCCCCTGAATCGGGTGCGGCCCCGGCGTACCGCCCGAAATGACGGGCGATGCCTCCGGCTCGACGGCATAGACTTTGAGCATCGGCCAGACGGCCTTCAGCGTTTCAGCAACACCGGTGATGTGACCCCCGGTGCCAACGCCGGTGATGACCGCATCAAGCCCTGTTTCGGCAAAATCGGCGAGGATTTCCTGCGCGGTCGTGCGGACATGAACGTCGATATTGGCCGGGTTCTCAAATTGCTGCGGCATCCAGGCGCCGGGTGTTGCCTCCACCAGCGCGACTGCGCGTTCGATTGCGCCCTTCATCCCCTTTTCGCGCGGCGTCAAATCGAAGGTCGCGCCATAAGCGAGCATCAGCCGCCGCCGCTCGATCGACATGCTCTCGGGCATGACGAGCACGAGCTTATAGCCCTTGACCGCTGCCACCATCGCGAGGCCAACGCCGGTATTGCCGCTGGTCGGTTCGATAATCGTGCCGCCGGGCTGGAGCGCGCCCGATGCCTCTGCCGCTTCGATCATGGCCAGTGCAATCCGGTCCTTGATCGACCCGCCGGGGTTTGAGCGTTCGGACTTGATCCAGACATCGGCATTAGGGAACAGCCGGGCCATGCGGATATGCGGGGTGTTGCCAATCGTCTCCAGAATCGAATGCGCTTTCATGTCAGGCTGGCTCCATGGCTTTGGCCTCATCGGCTGAGGCGGGGGGATCGAAACTGCGCGCGCGGCGGATGCTGGGGAAGAGATACGCCCATAGCAGCGTCACGACAATCGCGCCGCCGCCGCCGATGATGACGGCGCCCACCGGGCCGACAGCGGCGGCGAGAAAACCCGACTCGGCCTCACCCAGTTCGTTTGAGGCCGAGATTGTGAGCTGGGAGACTGCGCCGACGCGACCGCGCTTGTCATCGGGGGTGTGAAGCTGGATCAGCGACTGGCGGATATAGACCGATACCATGTCGGCCGCCCCCGCCACGATCAGCGCGGCAACGCTGAGCCAGAGCAGGGTCGAGACGCCAAACACGATCGTCGCTGTGCCATAGATGATGACCGCGACCAGCATCTTGCGCCCGACATCATATTTCATCGGACGGACCGAAAACAGTATCGCCACCACACTTGCACCCAGGGCAGGTGCTGCACCCAGCAGCGCCAGCCCCTGCGGGCCGACTTGCAGAATATCGGCCGCGTAAATGGGGAGCAGCGCGGTGGTCCCGGCGAGAAACACCGCGAACAGATCAAGCGTGATCGTGCCCAGCACCAGCTTGTTCTGCCCCACATAGGCCAGCCCGTCGATAATCTGGCGGATCGGGTGCGCTTTTCCCGCCACGACCGGGCGCGGCACTGGACCGATTGTCATCAGCCCGCCAAGCCCGACGCTGAACAGCGCCGACGCCAGCGCATAGGCCCCATAGGGTGCGGCCGCATAGGCAATGCCGCCCAGTGCGGGGCCAATGATGGTCCCGACCTGCCATGAAATCGAACTGAGCGCGATGGCGGTTGGCAATACCTCTCGCGGAACCAGATTGGCGCCGAGCGCCCCGAATGCCGGCCCGCCAAACGCCCGGCCAAGCCCCAGCACCACCGCGACGCTGAACAGGATCGGCAGCGAGATGACGCCCTCATATGTCGCGACGGCCAGCGTAAGCGCGCACAAAAGCTGCAACGCGGCGGTCCCGCGCACGATGAAGCGCCGATCGAAGCGGTCGGCGACCCAGCCGGTGATCGGCGTGGTCAGGAACAGCGGCAGAAACTGGAGCAGCCCAATCAACCCCAATTGCGCCGCCGCACCGCTTGGCGACATGGTGGTGCGCGCGATGGTATAGGTTTGCCAGCCGATCACGATGATCATCGCATTCTGTGCAATCGTCAGCGAAAATCGCGCGATCCAGTACGCGCGATAGGCGGGAATGCGGAGCGGGTGGAGGGCTTTGGTCACGCGATCGGTCTTAGGCCAGCGGAGTGGGCCCCGGCAATCAGGCTTTGCTTGGGGGCGGATGGGCAATTGCTTTCCGGGTGGAACCGCGCAAACCATCCTGCCAAGCGTCGCAGTCGCGATTCGTTGGTGAGGAAGTTCCTATGCGCAAGACCTGGCTGGTGATGATGGCGGCCGCGATGCTGGCCGGTTGCGGTTCGGGGCCAGCGGCCAGCGGCAATGCCACACTTCCCGCCGAGGCAGCGCGCCCGACCGACTGGGCAAAGTTTCGCGACGGCTTTGTCGCGACCTGGTTCAAGCTCGACCCGGCCAATGCCGTTTATCAGGGCAAGCATGAATTTGACGGCCAATTGCCCGATTGGAGTGCCGCTGGCCTCAAGCGGCAGAGCGATTTCCTGCGCGACTCGATTGCCGAGGCAAAGCGCTTTGACCCCGCAAAACTCAGCGAAGCCGACCGGTTTGAGCGGCAATATCTGATGAAGGTGGCCGAGGGGAAATTATTCTGGCTCGACGATGCCGATCAGCCGCACCGCAACCCCGCCTATTATGTGACGGGCGGGCTGGACCCCAATGTCTATATCGCGCGACCCTATGCCGACAAAGCGACACGGATGCGCGCGATGATCGGCTTTTTCGATCAGATTCCGAACGCCGCCAAGAACATCCGCGCCAATTTAAAAGTGCCGATGCCAGCCAGTTTTGTGAATTACGGTGTCAATGCGTTTCGCGGCTTTGCCGATTTTTACGCAGGCGACGCGCGCAAGGCCTTTGCCGATGTGAGCGATGCTGCGCTGCAGGCCCGGTTTGCCGCCAGTTCGGCCAAGGCGGCCGCTGCGATGAAAAGCATCGCCGATTGGCTGGAAAGCGAGCGCAGCCGCGCGACGACCGACTTTGCGCTGGGCGCGGAGCGGTTTCAGCGGATGCTTTGGGCGACCGAGATGGTCGATATGCCGCTCGCCCTGCTCGAAAGGTTGGGCGAATCCGATCTGAAGGCCAATCAGGAAGCGTTGGCGGAGGCGTGCACCTTGTTTGCGCCGGGTCAATCAATTCCGGCGTGCATCGCGCAGATGAACGCCAACAAGCCTGTCGGTGGACCTGTTGCAGAGGCACGGCGGCAGATTCCGCTGCTGCGCGCGTTTGTGGACAAGGCAGGCCTTATCACGATTCCCGGCACCGAGGCCGCGCTGGTCGAGGAAAGCCCGCCCTATAACCGGCAGAATTCCGCCTATATCGATCCGCCGGGGCCGTTTGATAAGGGCATCCCGTCAGTCTATTACATCTCGCCCCCCGATCCAAGCTGGCCCAAGGCGGTGCAGGACGGCTTTGTTCCCGGCAAGCAGGATTTGCTGTTCACCTCCGTCCATGAAGTGATGCCGGGGCATTTCGTCCAATTCCTCCACGCCAATCGATCACCGTCGATCTTTGGCCGGTTGTTCGTGGGCTATGCCTATGCCGAGGGCTGGGCGCATTATGCCGAGCAGATGATGTGGGACGCCGGGCTGAACAAGGGCGATCCCGAGACACATATCGGTCAGCTTGCCAATGCGTTGCTGCGCAATTGCCGGTTTCTGGCCGCGATCAAGCTGCACGCGGGCGGAGAGGGCCAGCAATCAATCGAGTCGATGTTTCGCAACCAATGCTATCAGGATGAGGGCACGGCCAAGCAACAGGCGGCGCGCGGTACTTATGATCCCGCCTATCTCAACTATACGCTCGGCAAGCTGATGATCCTGACGCTGCGCCGCGATTGGGAGGCAAAGCACGGCGGCAAATCCGATCCGAAGGGATTTCACGACGCCTTTTTGAGCTACGGCGGCCCGCCGGTGCCGCTGGTGCGACAGGCGATGATGAAAGAGGCGCGACCGAGCGCCTTTGGTGTTGATCCGAAGTAACCGGCGCGGCGCTTTCCCAAATTGACGTGCGTTTGCGCCTTGCTGCGGCGCGACAACCAGCCATATGACTGGGCGTATGACGTCAAGCGATTCAGACGGGCCGACCGGGCCGGTGCCGACGATATTGGAGGCGATTGTCCGCCGCCGCTGCATCAGCGTGACCTATAACCGTCAGCACGTCGTCATCGCACCCCACATACTCTACACCCGCCACGGCGAGCTGCATGTCGATGCGGTGGCGGTGGAACGCGATGGCAAGCCGCCGCGCGAGTTGAAGATCGGCACTTACCGGCTGAGCGGGCTGGGCGATATCGCGCCCACTGACCGCGATTTTTTCGCTGTGCCCGATTTTGATCCGGGTGCCGAACGCTATCAGGGCGAAACGTTGCTGGCGGTGGAGCGGTAGGCGGCGGTTAGCCCAGGGTTACAAAACTGTCGATCACGCGCTTGCGCCCGGCGCCTTCAAAATCAATTTCGAGCTTGTTGCCCTCAATCACCGCGATCAGGCCATAGCCGAATTTCTGGTGAAACACGCGCATCCCGATGCTCAAGTCGCTGCGTCCTTTATTGCCCATGCTCACCGCGCTGGCCCGCGAATCCAAAATGCGGGTCGGTTCGCGCAAAGAGCTGGTGCCGGGGCCGGCGGCGCGTTGCCAGCCGGGACCGCGCCCGGTGCCGCGCGCGACATCGGCAAAGGGATCGGCGCGTTCGGACCAGTTTGCCCGCCACAAGCTCTCGCCGCCAGCCATGCTGGTCTCCGCGTCGACATGCTGGGGCGGCAATTCGCCGACAAAGCGGCTGGGGATGCTCGACGTCCATTGCCCATAGATGCGCCGGTTGGCGGCATGAAGGATCGTCGCGCGGCGCCGCGCGCGCGTGATCGCGACATAGGCGAGGCGGCGCTCCTCCTCCAGACTCGCAGTGCCGCCCTCGTCCAGCGCGCGTTGCGAGGGGAACAGCCCTTCCTCCCATCCCGGCAGGAATACTGTGTCGAATTCCAGTCCCTTGGCGGCGTGGATAGTCATGATCGTGACCTTTGCCTCGCCTGCATTCGCCTCATTATCCATCACCAGACTGACATGCTCCAGGAACGCGCCCAGCGTTTCATATTCCTCCATCGCGCGGACCAGTTCGGTGAGATTCTCCAGCCGCCCCGATGCCTCGACCGATTTTTCGGCCTGAAGCACGGCGGTATAGCCGCTTTCGTCCAGGATTTGCCGCGCCAGATCGGGATGGGGCAGCTCACCCGCCAGCCGCCGCCAGCGCGCGAGGTCGCCGACGAAATTGCCGAGGCTGCGCCGCGCCTGCGGCGTCAGTTCGTCGCTGTCGAGGATGCGTGCGGCGGCGCTCAGCAGCGGCAGGCCGGTGGCGCGCGCGAGCATATGGAGCTTGGCCACTGCCTTGTCGCCCAATCCGCGTTTGGGGACATTGATGATCCGCTCAAACGCCAGATCATCGGCGCTCTGATGCACGATCCGCAGATAGGCAAGCGCATCGCGAATCTCCAACCGCTCGTAAAAGCGCATCCCGCCGATGATGCGATAGGGCATGCCGATGGCGATGAAGCGGTCCTCAAACTCGCGGGTCTGGTGCTGCGCGCGCACCAATATGGCGCAATCGTCGAGCGTTTTTCCTTGGCGTTGCGCGCTTTCAATTTCTTCGCCGACCCGGCGCGCTTCTTCGGGACCGTCCCAGATGCCGATGACGCGAACTTTCTCGCCCTCTGGCTCGGCGGTCCACAGCGTCTTGCCCAGCCGCCCGCTATTCTGCGCGATCACCCCCGATGCGGCGGCCAGGATGTGCGGGGTTGATCGGTAATTCTGCTCCAGCCGGATCACCTTGGCACCTGGGAAATCGCGCTCGAATTTCAGGATATTTTCGACCTGCGCGCCGCGCCACGAATAGATCGACTGATCATCATCACCAACGCAGCAGATGTTCTTGCGCGTCTGCGCGAGCAACCGCAGCCAGAGATATTGGACGGTGTTAGTGTCCTGATACTCATCGACCATGATATAGCGAAAACGCTGTTGATACTGCTCCAGCACGGCGGGCTCGCGTTTCAGGATGGTGAGCATGTGGAGCAGCAGATCGCCGAAATCGCACGCATTCAACGCGACGAGGCGAGCCTGATAAGCGGTGTAAAGCTCGCGCCCACGGCCATTGGCGAAGCCTTCGCTGTCACCGGCATCGAGATCGGCGGGGGTCAGGCCACGGTTCTTCCACCCGTCGATCATCCCGCCAAGCTGGCGCGTGGGCCAGCGTTTCTCGTCAAGATCGGCGGCGACGATCAATTGCTTGAGCAGCCGCAGCTGATCGTCGGTGTCGAGGATGGTGAAATTCGCCTGAAGTCCCACCAGCTCGGCATGGCGGCGCAGCATCCGCGCCCCGATGGCGTGAAACGTGCCGAGCCACGGCATCCCCTCCACCGCATCACCGACGAGGCGACCGACCCGCTCGCGCATTTCGCGCGCCGCCTTGTTGGTGAAAGTGACCGACAGAATCTCTGACGGATAGGCACGGCGCGTGAACAGCAGATGCGCCAGCCGCGCGGTCAGCGCCGCCGTTTTGCCGGTGCCTGCCCCGGCCAGCACCAGCACCGGCCCGTCGCTCGTCAGGACGGCCTCGCGCTGCGGTGCGTTCAACCCGTGCAGATAGGGCGGATCATCGCCAACGGATTGGGGGGCAGGGACTGGCGGCATCATAGCGAACGATTAGGGAACAGTGCGACCAAGAGCAACCTCCCATATCGCCTCCAATCACCGCATATCGGGTGATGTGTGCGCCGCCACCATCGTCGCCATCAGTGCGAGGTAATCGGCGGCGCCTTGCTCCACCGTGAACTGGCGGGCATGGGCGTGCGCCGCCGCTGGCGCGGGCGGGGCGGGAGAATGCTGCATCGCGCGGGCAAGCGATGCCTCATCGCCTACGGTGACCAGCGTGCCGAACAAGCCGTTCGCCAACAGGTCGTCCATGCTTGCCGAACAGCGCGTGGTGACCACTGGCAAGCGTGCGGCAATCGCTTCGATCAAGACCGCCGGCACACCTTCATAATCAGACGACATGACCATGACATCGGCTTGCGCCAGCCAAGGCTCCAGATTGTCGACATGTCCCGGCATCGCGACCTGTCCCGCGACGCCGATCGCGGCGCTAAGCTCCTCGAGCATTTGTCGCTCCGGCCCTTCACCCAAGATGGTTAGCCGATCCTGCGGCGACGCGATTCGTGCAAACGCGCGCAGCAGCAGCGAAAAATTCTTTTGCGGCATCAACCGCCCGATCGCGATAAATCGCCGCCCGTCACCCGGCGCGCGGGTGAGCGCCGCCAGCCGGTTAAGCTCGGCCTCTTGCAGGATCGGATCATTGACCGTCGCGATCCGCAAAGGGTCAGTCCGGGTTCGCTCGGCGATTTCATCGACCATGGCGGGTGCCATGGCGACGAACTGGTCGATATAGCGCCCCTGAATCGCCAGCCAGCGATAATAGCCCAGCCGGAGCAGCGGCCCCATGTCGGCGCGGGTCAAATCATTGCTGATCTTGCATATTATCGGCGGGCAGGCGGCACCCAGTGCGATCTTCATGCCGACTGCGACCGAGCTATAAGTATTGCCGGGGCAGAACAGGATATCAGGGCGCTCGCGCCGGATGATCGCGGGCAACCATCGCAGCATCCAGCCAAGCTGGGTGCGACGAGTGATCCGTTCCCCCCGCGGGATAATATGACAAAGGCTGTCCTCTGTCCCCGCCACGCCAGCGGCGCCACCGCCACGTCCGACAATCACCCGCACCTCGGCGCCCATTGCCCGCCAAGCGCAATTGAGGCGAAGCGCGACGCGCTCAACCCCGCCGGGGCCAAAACTGTGGATGCAGGTCATGATCCGTAGCGGTCGCCGATCGGGGCAGTCGATGCGCGCCGCATGATTGATATCGCGGGAATGATTGTCGAGGAGCATCAACTGTTGCTCTATGCGCTTTCGGGGATTTGAAAAGCGGTCGTCGTGCGTCCTTGCACGGTTCTGACGCATGGACAAGTCGCCTTGGCCGGGTGATAAGGTCGGGGGCTGACAGAGGGGACTTCGGGGATGAGCGCGGTAATCGATACTTGGCACCGGTTGCTCCATGCGCGCGATACGGCTGGACTTGACGCGTTGATCGCCGATGACTGCGTGTTTCAATCGCCCGCCGTCCATACTCCGCAGGTCGGCAAGGCGCTGACCATCAAATATCTGAGCGCGGCGATGCAGGTGCTGGGCACGCCCGATTTCCGCTATGCTGAACAATGGATTGGCGATCGCTCGGCCGTGTTGGAGTTCGAGCTGACGCTGGACGGTATTCACGTCAATGGCGTCGATATTGTCCATTGGAACGATGCGGACCAGATTACCGGATTTCGGGTAATGGTGCGCCCGATCAAGGGGTTGCAGACCTTGATGCCCGCCATGGCGGCGGTGCTGGCGCAACTGCCCTGAGTAACCGTCATCGGACTGACACACTAGCCGGGCAACGGGGGCACCATGGCAACGAGCAGCTTTGATCCAGCCGATACGGTCGCTGTGCCGTCCGATCGCCCTGAGATGGATCAGGGGGTGCACCCGGCGGGGCGGTGGCTGTTCCTTGGCGTGTTGGCCGGTGGCTTTGTTTATGCGGCGGCAAGCGTATTTGGCGATACAGCGGCAGTCGGCGAGCAATTGAGCATTGCCGTCATCGCTTTTCTCGGGCTCGCGCTGCTGATCGCGCTGGGTTTTGAGTTTGTGAACGGGTTCCACGACACCGCAAATGCGGTTGCAACCGTTATCTACACCAACTCGCTTTCGGCGCCGGTGGCGGTTGTTTGGTCCGGGGTGTTCAACCTGCTTGGCGTGTTGTTGTCGAGCGGAGCGGTGGCCTATTCCGTGGTCACGCTCTTGCCGGTTGAGCTGATCCTGAATGT
>PNLG01000041.1 GCA_013822915.1 Sphingomonas sp.
AGCGCGTCGAGCAGGGCCGCAAAGCCGCGCATCAGCTTGCCGCAAAAAACAGCAACATCACCAGCCGCCCGTCCTGACTGCTCCGACCAAAGCCGGGGGCGGCGTTGTGGAACAGCCACGGGCTGAACAGCACCAGCCGGTTGAACCGCATCGGCACCGTCATGGTCCGCTCCCAGCGTGCGGGTTTCAGCGTGTCGCGGTTCACCACTTGCTCGACCAGATCATTGACATCGGCAAAGCCGCTTTTCGCGAGCGCGACGCCATCGGCGGGCACCCGCTCCAGCCCGGTCGGCTTGTGGCGGAAGAAATCGGTGCCGCCGCGCGCGTGCTCAGCCAGGCTGAGATAGAGGATGCCGGAATAAAAGCAGGGGTCGATATGCACCCCGCTGGCGCCCTTGTCCCCGGCCAGCGTCAGGCGGCAATGGCCATGGCTCGTCCCCGCCATTGGCGCGACGGGCACCCCGATCCGCGCCGAAACCGCTGCATCAAGGCCACGGATCGCGAGCGGCCGGTCGGACAACAGGCCTGGATAATTCCCCGCCTTCAACGCCGGGTCATAGCCCAGACCAAGTGCTGCTGCGCGAACAGCGTGCGGATCGGTCAGGAAATCATCGATGATCATCAGCGCGGGCAGCATGGGCGCCACCCTAGGCAGGTGGCGGGCAATGACAATATGGCGATGGTGGCATCGGCGCGGCCGCCCCGCTACACGGATGCGATGGCTAGTTCCTCTTTCCGCGCGCGGCTGCGCGCTTTTCAGGCGATGCGCGGGGCAGCGCCCGACCCCGGCTTTATCGCCGACCTCGAATTTCTGGAAAATCGCGATCTCGATCTGTCGGTGCGGATCGGCGGCATGCTCGCGTTCAACGCGCTGATGGTGACGATCGGCACGCACCCAATTTCGGCGAGCCCCGGCGCGCCGCTCAGCGTCGATGCCGCGACACAGCCTGCGCAGACCATCGCCAGCCTCATCGGGATTGCGCCGCTGGTTTTGTCGAGTGCCTTGTGTCTGCGCGCGCTGCTGGTGGGGGAGGAATTCGACGCCGACGGATTCGACACCGCCGACGACGAAAGCGCCGCCAAGCTGCAACGGCGGCTGTTTGCCGCGTTCGTTCACTCAATCGACGCGCAAAGCCGTCTGCTGCGCCGCGCGGTGCAAACAAGCTTTGCCGGCGGCATCGCGACGCTGGCGGTATGGGGGTGGATATTGGGGGTTAAGATGGTGGGGTAGGGGAGTCGCAGTCAAATTTGCAAACTTCGATTGTTTAGAATCGCGTTATGAATATCCGAATTAATCGAGACGTCACTACACTGGCGGCATCTCGCACTCAGTCGAGTCCTTCATCTTGTCCCCCTTTTCCTTGGTGAGGTTTTGAGACTGCGACACGGCGTAGGCGATGATCCGACCATCGGTGTCACTCAGCCCAATTTCGCCCATCGCGCCGCGAATTTTCCGGCAAAAAAGGTCATAGTCGGCGTCTTGGTTCAACGCACCAAGATCAGAAGCCCACCAATCCTGCTGCTTCAAATAGCTAAGGACCGTGCCAGATTTGCCGACTTTGTCTATCAGCGCAAAGGAAAGAACGGCGTTTGGGCGTTGCACCGCTTCGGCGTAGGCGGCCCGCTTTTTTCCGGGAGGACACGGAGTGCTCGAATATGTGTCGTGACAAAGCTCCGACGAGAAAATTGACGGTCGCCCGGGTGCAAATGAAATCTGCCACTGGCCAACTATGTAGCTTGGATTCAAAGTCGTATCTTCTGTCCTACCGCCAAACACGGTCAAAATGACCGCGTGACCGTTGTAAAGATCGATATCAAATCGCGACTTTTCAGTGGAACTGACGGAAAAAAACTGACCAATCCCTTCGTCAATCTTGCTCGCAACTTTTCCGGCACTCTCGCTCGTCAAACTGGTTACAACCGCAGAGGTAGGCGAGATCGCCTTTAGCGCATTACTCAAAAAATCAAGCGACAACGCCCCGGCATCGGTCGCGGGCTTGTTATTGAAACTGACGTCAAGCGTAAACTTTGCGATCTGACTTGCCGGATCGCCCGTCGCCAGGAACAATGGAAACTGACGGTCACTGAAGGTCACCTCGCGGACAAAGTTTTCCCCCTTTTTTCGAGCGCTTTCATACCGCCGGAGAAGCAACGGCGTGACTTCCTTGAAGCGCCCGGTCTCCGTCGTGAGCGAAACCTGGAAGGTGATGTCTTTGGATGACCAAAATCGATGCCACCGGTTACGCCGCGCATTGGGTAGGTATTTGGATTTATTAAGCTTGTTTTCTATCAATAGTCTAGTGTAGCTCTCCGGCGGGATATTTAGCGCGCTACCTTCTTAATTTATTTGTGAAAATGTTTGTAAGTTGCATTCCGTCGTGCTTCGAACTTCGTATTTTGGTGTCGGTGTCGGCGTCATTCGCTCGCAGATGATCGACGATTCTGCCGACAAGGCCTCGCCGAGCACAAATCCGACCAGCGTCACGCCAGCGACTGCGATCTTGGTGATATTTTTCATGCCCCATCCCCCCCCAGAGCGAGCATTAATTGTAAATCAGTTAGCCCGACGACACAAATTAAAACGCCGCAAATCAATCCCCAAGAAAACATCAAGCGACGACGCTCTCAATCCCGCTCCCGCCCGCCAGCGCCTAGATACAACTCCCCTCCCCCCTCCTTAAACCGCGCACTCATCTCCGCCATCCCCTTCAGCGCCGCCTCCCTGCTTGCCGCCGCGGCCTCTGCACCCGTCGGCCCGGTGGCGATAAAGCCCTCCACGCCCTGATTTTGGAGTCGCGCGAAATCCCGCACATCCTGCGATATCTTCATCGAACAGAATTTCGGGCCGCACATGCTGCAAAAATGCGCGGTTTTCGCGCCTTCGGCTGGCAGGGTCTGGTCGTGATAATCCTCCGCCGTATCGGGGTCGAGCGACAGGTTGAACTGGTCGCGCCAGCGGAATTCAAACCGCGCGCGGCTCAGCGCATCGTCGCGCAGCCGCGCCGCCGGATGCCCCTTGGCCAGGTCGGCGGCGTGCGCCGCCAGCTTATAGGTGACGACACCGACCTTCACATCGTCGCGGTCGGGCAGGCCCAGATGCTCCTTGGGGGTTACGTAACACAGCATCGCGGTGCCATACCAACCGATCATCGCCGCCCCAATGCCGCTGGTGATATGGTCATAGCCCGGCGCGATATCGGTGGTCAGCGGCCCAAGCGTGTAAAACGGCGCCTCGCCGCACACCTCAAGCTGCTTGTCCATATTTTCCTTGATCTTGTGCATCGGCACATGGCCCGGCCCCTCGATCATCACCTGCACATCCTGTGCCCAGGCGCGGTGAGTGAGCTCGCCCAGCGTGTAGAGCTCGGCAAATTGCGCTTCGTCATTGGCGTCGGCGATGCTGCCGGGGCGGAGACCATCGCCCAGCGAATAGGCAATGTCATAGGCCTTCATAATCTCGGTAATTTCGTCGAATCGCTCGTAGAGGAAACTCTCGCGGTGGTGCGCCAGGCACCATTTCGCCATGATGCTGCCGCCGCGCGACACGATCCCCGTCACGCGCTTGGCCGCCAGCGGCACATAGGGGAGGCGCACGCCCGCATGGATGGTGAAATAATCCACGCCCTGCTCGGCCTGTTCGATCAGCGTGTCGCGGAAAATCTCCCACGTCAGGTCTTCGGCGACGCCGCCGACCTTCTCCAGCGCCTGATAAATCGGCACCGTGCCGATAGGGACGGGCGAATTGCGGATGATCCATTCGCGCGTGTCGTGAATGTTGCGCCCGGTCGACAGGTCCATCACCGTGTCCGCGCCCCAGCGGATCGACCAGACCAGCTTGTCCACTTCGGTCGCGACATCGGATGCAACTGCGGAATTGCCGATATTGGCGTTGATCTTGACCAGGAAATTGCGCCCGATCGCCATTGGCTCGCTTTCGGGGTGGTTGATGTTCGACGGGATGATCGCACGGCCGCGCGCTACTTCGTCGCGGACGAATTCCGGCGTCACATAATCGGGAATGGCGGCGCCAAAGCTCTCACCGTCGCGGATATATTCCCGCAGCTTCTCACGGCCCAGATTTTCGCGGGTCGCGACATATTCCATCTCGGGCGTGATGATGCCGCGACGGGCATAGTGCATCTGGCTGACGTTCATGCCGGGCTTGGCACGCAACGGGCGCTTAACGACATGGGGGAATTGCGGCACCCCCGCTGAACGGTCGGGGCCGCTCAGCCCATTATCCTCAGGGCGTGTCTCGCGCCCGTCATAGCTTTCGACATCACCGCGCGCGACAATCCACTCGCGACGGCGCGCCGGGAGCCCGGCTGCAATGTCGATCACCGCATTGGGATCGGTATAGGGTCCGCTGGTGTCATAGACATTGAGCGGCGGCTCGCCCGATGACGGCTCAAGGTCGATCGCGCGCATTGCCACGCGCAAGCGGCCGACATGGATTTTGCGGCTGCCGCGAATGGGCCCGGTGGTTACGCCAATTTCGGTGCGGGCGGGGATATCGGCCATCGTCATCATGCTCCATTGGTGGCAGAGCGGGGACGGTTCGGGGGTGCCGGGCCATCTCCCTCCCTCCGCCCGTGCTAACGGGATCAGGTTCAGCGGGTCGTGGAGCGTTACCTCCACCTCTCAGTCACGTGACTCCCCGGGGAATGGCCGCAATCTACTGCGGGAAAATCAGAATGTATAGCCAAGCCCGATCGCGCCATAAAACTGGTTGCGGCTGCCCGCCACGCTGACCACCGGGCTACGCGCGAAATCGCCCTGATACTGGCTGTAGGCGCCGACGAGATACAGGCCAAGGCCGCGCTCCAAATCACCCCGCAGCATGTAATTGCCCAGCGCGCCAACCGTGTAGTTTTTGAACCCGCCGCGCGGATTGGCGAATTGAGGGAGGTTGCTGCGCACCGCACCCGCCGGATCGACCCCGAAATAGGTCCGGGCATAGCCATCGCCCGCCCAGGTTCCGGCAAGCGAAATCCCCACATAGGCCCGGCGGCTGAGCGGCGTGCCGTAATTGATCGCGGGCGAGATGGTATAGCTTTGATGGACACCGGTTATGTCGGCGAGCACGGTCACACTTGCACCCAAAGTATCATAAGCGCTAGTAAATACACCGGTTTTTGCGACTCCGAAAAAGCCGCCCGCCTCAAACGCCAGCCGTCGCAAACCGAGCGCGCGAACTTGCGGATCAACGATGCGGCCGACGCGGTTGAAGTTGAAATTGATGACCGGCCCCAGTTGGATGTCGAACCCGGTGCTCGACCGGTCGCGCACCACATCGACCCCCAAGATGGTCCCGCGCGACGCAAAGTTGAATCCCGCCACACGGCCGCGAATGGCGCCCGCCGGGATGGGGATGTAATCGTCCGACCCTTCATAGCTTGGGATGACCGCAACGCCCGCCCCGATGCTGATCGTGTCGCGTTCGCTATCGCCTTTGCGTTCGGCTGGTTCCGGCGCATCCTGGGCATGCAGGCCGGCGGCAGGGGCACTTACCAGCAGCGCGGCGATGAGAGCGCGAAACAGCAACATCGGTCACCTTCTGACCCAAAGGGGTCTGTCAGAGAGGCGCAAACCCCGTGCCGCGGCTACACCTCGCAGTTTAGAGCAAATAACGCATCCGGATCGACTGGGTTTGCGCTGTTTCATCTAGATCAAACGCCGCTGCTTTAAAGCGCGGAGGTCCGAAATTTATCGCAGGATTGCGGGAAAATCCAAAGCCTTCGCGCGGAATGCCAAGCAATGTGTCCAATTTGGCATTGTTATTGGCGTCATGAATGACGGCAACCGCATAGCTGCCAGGGGTAAGCCCTTCAAAACGCACCTCGGGGCTTGCGGCCGGGACTGACCGGGTCACGGCGTGCGCGTCATCGACGCATCCGGGAAAATTCTCCGGATCAGCGGTCAGGCAGATGCGCAGCACGCCCTTGGTCGAGCGCAGCCGGTCAACCTTCACGTCAAGCGTGGTGGTTGGCGCGGTAGCGGTGGTCGCCGCCGCTGCCAGCATCGCGAGGCCCAGCCGCTGCACCGCCCGACGACGCGGGTTGGCCCGGGCCTGCGTGCGCAAAGCTGCCCAACCCGCGGTCCGTGCCGCAGAGCCTGTCCCAAAATCTGAAATAGAGCCCATAATTCCCCCTATAGTCACTGTGATGCCGCTGGTGATGGCTCGCCGTGATGATCCACTTCCCCATTGGACCAGCCCAGATGAACCGTGGGAAAACCTCCCACCCCATGTGATTGGTAACGCCCATCACCGTCATCACCGACAGCACGACGACGAGAGCTGTAACATGGATCGGGATGGCAAACACCAGCAGCGGGATCACCACGGCTCCGGTGAGCGCCTCTACGGGGTGAAAGGCCATCGCGGCCCAGGCGGTTGGCGGGCGGCTGGCGTGATGGACGGCATGGGCAATCCTGAACAGCCGGGGCTGGTGCATCCAGCGGTGGGTCCAGTAAAACCAGCTATCATGCGCGAAAAGATAGAGAAAGATCGACAGCGGCCAATACCATAGCGGCCAGGCGCCGATATCGGTGTAAATCAGCGTCCAGCCCCGGTTCTGCCACCCCCAGGCGATGACGCCCGCGGGCACGCCGTAAATCGTCGCGCTGGCCAGGCTCCACATGATTTCGCGGCGGATTTGCCTGTCGAGGCCGGCATAAAGCCCCGGATGCCGCGCCCGGGTTGCCGCGGCGAAGGCGCCGCTGACAATCAGATAGCGCACGCTGACGATGCCAATCATCGCCACGGTCGATCCGAACAAGGCAAACATCGTCATCATATGCGCGGTCGTATACGCTCCGACTCGCGGTGGGAAGCGCCGCTGACGCGCCAATGCGCCGAACCGATCGCTAGTGGGGATGGGCGGGCCGCCGCACCGCGCGCATGATTTGCGCGATATGGGGTTTCGCGCCGCGCATGCATTGATTAGGCCATCGCTATGGCAGCCACGATCAAGTGCGACCTTGCGATTGTCGGCGGCGGGCTGGCCGGGGGGCTGATCGCGCTTGCGCTGGCCAAGCGGCGACCCGGACTTGACGTGCGGCTGATCGAGGGCGGGCCGACGATTGGCGGCAACCACCTCTGGTCGTTTTTCGCCACCGACATCGCAGCGGCCGATCGCTGGATCATCGAGCCGCTGATCTGTTACGACTGGGCGTCCTACGACATTGCTTTTCCCGCGCATGGCCGCACCATCGACGCGCATTATTATTCGATCGAGTCCGAGCGGCTCGACGCGGTTGTGCGCGCAGCACTCCCCCCCCAAGCCGTAATGACCGGGCGGCGGGTGGCGGAAATGGGGCCTGGCGGTGTGTTGCTGGAGGATGGCGACCGGATTGATGCCAAGGGAGTGATCGACGCACGCGGCGCGGGCGATTTTTCGGCGCTTGATCTGGGCTGGCAGAAATTTGTCGGCCGCGAATATGCGCTGAGCGTCCCGCATGATGTCGCGCGGCCCATGGTGATGGACGCAACGGTGCCGCAGGTCGATGGCTATCGCTTTGTCTATGTTCTGCCCTTTTCCCCGACGCGGCTGTTCGTCGAGGATACCTATTACAGCGACACCCCCGATCTCTATCGCGCGCGGCCGGGCGGACAGAATAGCGATCCGATCGGCGACCGGCTGACCAGCTATGTTGAGGCTGGCGGCTGGCACGTCGATCATGTCGTGCGCGAGGAACAGGGTGCGCTGCCTGTCGCGCTCGGCGGCGATTTTGAGGGCTATTGGCGCGGCGGCGGCAAGGGGATTGCCAAGGCCGGGATGCGCGCCGCGCTGTTTCACCCGACGACCGGCTATTCGCTGCCCGACGCCGTGCGCACCGCCAGCCTGATTGCACGGACCACCGACCTGTCGGGGGCGGCGCTCCACACGCTGACCCACGGCTTTGCCGCGCAGACGTGGCGCGCGCGCGGCTTTTATCGCATGCTCGACAAAATGCTGTATCGCGCGGGCGAGCCCGATGAACGATATCGCATCCTCGAACGCTTCTATCGGCTCAACCCCGCGCTGGTTGGGCGCTTTTACGCAGGACAAACCACCATGATCGACCAAGCACGCATCCTGATGGGGAAACCGCCCGTCAAGATTTCGGCCGCCATCCGCGCGATCATGAGCAGCGGCGGGAGCAACAAGGCATGAAGTCAGCGGTGGTGATCGGCGCCGGGTTCGGCGGCCTGGCGCTCGCCATCCGGCTGCAATCGGCGGGCGTACAGACAACGCTGGTCGAGGCGCGCGACAAGCCCGGCGGGCGCGCCTATGTGTGGGAAAAGGACGGGTTCGTGTTCGATGCCGGGCCGACCGTCATCACCGATCCGCCGTGCCTGCGCGAGCTATGGGCGTTGTCGGGCCGGTCGATGGACGATGACGTGACGCTCGCGCCCGTCATGCCCTTTTACCGGCTGAACTGGCCCGATGGCACCAATTTTGACTATTCGAATGACGAGCCGCAGCTGACTGCCGAAATCGCCAAGCTCGACCCCGCCGATGTCGATGGCTATCGCCGGTTCCTCGACTATTCAACCGGCGTTTATACGGAAGGGTATGAAAAGCTCGGCCATGTCGCCTTCCTCGACTTTGCATCAATGATAAAGGCCGCGCCCAGCCTGATGAAATATCAGGCGTGGCGGTCGGTTTATTCGATCGTGTCTTCCTATGTGAAGCACCCGAAACTACGCGAAGCCTTGTCGTTTCACACGCTCCTCGTCGGGGGCAATCCGATGAAGACGAGCTCGATCTATGCGCTGATCCACAAGCTGGAGAAGGATGGCGGCGTCTGGTTCGCGATGGGCGGCACCAACAAGCTGATCGCGGGCATGGTGACGCATTTCGAGCGGTTGGGCGGCGTGCTCCGGCTCGGCGATCCGGTGGCGTCGATCGACACGCTGGGCGACCGGGCAACCGGGGTGACCACCAAAAGCGGCTGGTCGATCACCGCCGATGCGGTTGCGAGCAATGCCGACATCATGCACAGCTATCGTGACCTGTTGAAGGGATCGCGCAGTGCCCAGCGCACCCGCGCTCGGCTGGAGCGCAAAAGCTATTCGCCGTCGCTGTTCGTGGTCCATTTCGGGGTCAAGGGAAGCTGGCCGGGCATTCCGCACCACATGATCCTGTTTGGGCCGCGCTATAAGGGGCTGCTCGACGATATTTACCAGCACGGCGTGCTGGCGGAGGATTTCTCGCTCTATCTCCACCACCCGACCGTCACCGATCCGTCGATGGCGCCAGAGGGGCATTCGACCTTTTACGTGCTGGCGCCCGTGCCGCATCAGGGCAAATTGCCGGTCGACTGGTCCGAAATCGGCCCGATCCTCGAAAAGCGCATCCTCGACGAGATTGGCAAGCGGCTGATCCCCGATATTCACGACCGCATCGTCACCAAATTCCATTATGCGCCAAGCGATTTCAGCGCCGACCTGAACGCGCATCTCGGCAGTGCGTTCAGCCTGGAGCCGACCTTGCTGCAATCGGCCTATTTCCGGGTGCATAACCGCGACGATCACATCCCCAATCTCTATTTCGTCGGCGCAGGCACCCATCCCGGCGCGGGGATTCCGGGCGTGGTCGGGAGCGCCAAGGCAACCGCGCGGATCATGCTGGAGGAGACGCGGTGAGGCGCCTCGCCATTTATTGCGGCTCTGCCTCGCCTGCCGACCCGGTCTATATCGAAAGCGCGCGCGCCGTTGGCCGGGCGCTCGCCGAACGCGGGGTCGGCGTCGTCTATGGCGGGGGCAGGCTGGGGTTGATGGGGGCGATCGCCGACAGCGCGCGGGCGGCGGGCGGCGAAGTGATCGGCATCATCCCGCAGGCGCTGGTCGATGCCGAAGTCGCGCACCGCGGCCTCACCGAACTGCATGTCTGCCGCACGATGCACGAGCGCAAACAGGCGTTTACCGATTTGTCCGACGGGTTCGTCACCCTGCCCGGCGGCACCGGCACGATGGACGAATTATGGGAAGCGCTGAGCTGGGCGCAGCTTGGCTATCACGCCAAACCCGTCGGCGTGCTCAACATCGCCGGTTTCTATGACGGGTTGATCGCCTTTGCCGAAAAAATGGGCGAAGTCGGTTTTATCCGGCCGCAACACCGGGGGCTGATGATTGTCGCCGACACGCTCGACACACTGCTCGACCGGATGGCACGCGCGGCCCCGATCACCACGATCCAGCAAATCGGCGCGCGCGACTTGTGACACGCGAGGCGGTTGTCGAGACAGCGCGGCAATCGATCGCGCGCGGATCGAAAAGCTTTGCCGCCGCCTCCACCCTGTTTGCAAAGCCGGTGCGGGAGCGGGCGTGGCTGCTCTATAGCTGGTGCCGCGCGTGCGACGATATCGCCGATGGGCAGGTCCATGGCCACGGAATGACGGTTGTGGCCGACCCGCAGGCGCGGCTGGCGCGGATGGCGCGACTGACCGAGCGCGCGCTGGCCGGCGAGGCAACCGGCGAGGCACCGTTCGACGCACTGCGCATCGTGGCTGCCGAAACCGGCCTGCCGCACGGCTTTGTGCGCGATCACATCGCCGGATTCGCGCTCGATGCCGAGGGGTGGCGGCCGCAGACCGAGGCGGACTTGCTGCGCTATTGCTATCATGTCGCGGGCGTTGTCGGGTGCATGATGGCCGTCGTGATGGGCGTGGACCCGGCTGACCAGGACACGCTTGACCGCGCATGCGACCTTGGCCTTGCGTTTCAGCTCGCCAATATCGCGCGCGACGTGGGGGAGGATGCAGGCGTTGGCCGCTGCTACCTGCCGACCGACTGGCTGGCGGAGGCGAGCATCGCGCCGTCTGATGTGATGGCCCCTGCGCACCGGCGGGCGCTGACCGCCATCGTCGCCCGGCTGACCACCCTTGCCGCCAGTTTTGAGACAAGCGCGCGACGCGGCACCACGGCACTCGATTTCCGCTCGGCCTGGGCAGTGCTCGCGGCGGCCAAAATCTATGGCGATATCGGCCGCAAAGTCGCCGCGCGGGGGGGCGGCGCGTGGGACGCTCGGGTCATGACATCAGCGGCGGAAAAGGTCGGCGCAGTCGCGCTGGCGGGCGCGCAGGCAAGCGCGCGTCGCTGGCTTTATCGCGGATCGCGCTTGGCATCCCCAGTCCTATGGTCACGCCCCCGCCACGCGGCATAGGTCGGGCGCAAACGCCGTTAATGCCGGATCAACGCTAAATCATTCGAATTCGGTGAAGATTGCCGGGTTAATGCGTCATCCTTAGTCGTGCTTAGGATTCCCCCCTTGTCCACCTCACCCCCGCCCGCCCCACGCCGGATGATGCGAAATTATGTCGCAAACCGCCCCCCGGTGCTGGCGGCGTTGCTGCGCCGGCGCGCGCAGGCGGCGGCGGCCGGACTGAGCGATCTGGAGGCGATGCTGCGGCGTCAGATCCGCGATTCACTGCCCCTCCAAAGCGGATCAGCCGATGGCGACCGGTATCCTCATCGCGCGCCCGATGCAGCGTTGGCGGCCCGCCGCGTGATGTTCAGCACGATGGAGGGGCTTGAGCGCGATTGGGGAAAAATGGCAGCAGTCGCCCCCCGAACCGCCGCACCCACCCCGCTCCCCACCAACACCGAACGAGCGCGCTCACTGGCGTTGTTCAGCGCCTGACAGGGGTTCAGCGCCTCGCGGGGCGCATGGTCATACGGGGCTTTGACGCGCGGCGCTGACCCCCTACATGGCACAGGATGCCGCCTGTGCCCCCGCCACCGCCGAACCGCGCCGAACCGCCGCTCTGGCCGATGGTGCGGCGCTTCCTGCCTTATCTCTGGCCAAAGGATCAGCCCGCGCTGCGGGTGCGGATCGTCATCGCGCTGTTGCTGATCATCGCGTCCAAAATCGTGCAGGTTTATGGTGCTCCTTTTGCGCTACAGGGCGTTGTCAACGACATGGCAAAAGGCGACCGGGGTGCGACGGCGCTGATCCTTGCGCTGGTGGTCGGCTATGCAGCAGCGCGCTTTGGCAGCGTGTTGTTCGACAATCTGCGCAATGCGGTGTTCGAACGGGTTGGGCAGGACGCGACCCGGCGGCTGGCGGCGGACGTATTTCGCCATCTCCACCGGCTTTCGCTGCGCTTTCACCTCGAACGGCGCACCGGTGCTGTCACCAAAGTTGTCGAGCGCGGGACCAAGAGCATCGACGTCATGCTCTATTTCCTGCTGTTCAACATTGCGCCGACTCTGCTCGAACTGGCGCTGGTGCTGCATATTTTCGGGACGAGCTTTGGCGGCTGGCTGGTCGCGGCGACGGTGGTGATGGTGGTCATCTATATCGGCTTTACGCGCGTGGTGACCGATTGGCGCAATGCCCTGCGCGCGCAGATGAACGATCTCGACACGGGTGCGGTTGCGCATGCGGTCGATTCGCTGCTCAATTTCGAAACAGTCAAATATTTCGGCGCCGAAGCGCGCGAGGCGGAACGCTATGACAAGGCGATGGCCGCCTATGCGACCGCGGCGGTGCGCAACCAGAATTCGCTGGCCTGGCTCAATATCGGCCAGTCACTCATCACCAATATCATGATGGCGCTGGGCATGGGGCTGGTGGTGTGGGGGTGGAGCCGGGGGGAGTTTAACGCTGGCAATGTCGTGCTCGTCTCGACCCTGCTCGCGCAATTGTTCCGCCCGCTCGACCTGCTCGGCATGGTTTACCGCACCATCCGGCAGGGTGTGGTTGATATGTCGGCGATGTTCGACCTGATCGACGCGCCCGCTGAAGTGGTGGATGCCCCCGGCGCGCGCGACCTGATCGTCAGCACCGGGCATGTCCGGTTCGAAAATGTGGTTTTCGATTACGACCCGGAGCGGCGCATCCTGAAAGGGATCGACCTCGATATTCCGGCGGGCGGGACGCTGGCAGTGGTCGGGCCGTCGGGCGCGGGCAAATCGACGCTCGCGCGGCTGCTCTACCGATTTTACGACGTGTCGGGCGGGCGCATCACCATCGACGGGCAGGATATCGCGCAGGTAACACAGGCGTCGCTCCGCGCGTCCATCGGCATCGTGCCGCAGGACACGGTGCTGTTCAACGACACCATCGGCTATAACATCGCCTATGGCCGGGAGGGGGCTAACCAGGCCGAGGTCGAGCAGGCGGCGCGCGGCGCGGCCATCGCCGACTTCATCGCCGCGCAGCCCGGCGGCTATGACGCGCGTGTCGGTGAGCGCGGGCTGAAACTGTCGGGCGGCGAGAAACAGCGGATCGCGATTGCGCGCACCCTGCTCAAAAACCCGCCGATCCTGATTCTGGATGAAGCGACCAGCGCGCTCGACAGCCGGACCGAGGGCGAGATTCAAGCAACGCTCGACACCATTGCCAAGCGTCAGACCACGATCGTGATCGCCCACCGCTTGTCCACCGTCGTCAATGCCGACGAGATTGTTGTGCTGGACGCAGGCGAAGTGCGCGAACGCGGCACCCATGCAGCGCTACTGCGGCGCGGTGGGCTCTATGCCGAAATGTGGAACCGCCAGGCGCAGGAACGGGCCGAGGAAACGCTGGCGGCGGAATAACTGCGTTCCCGTTCAGGCACAGCTCAGCCGGATCACCTTGGCCGGTTTGTCAAACACGATCGTCGAACAGCGCGCCAGCGCGTCGCGCCCGATGATCAGGACATCGCGCCGCTTTGCCCCGCCCTTGGCGGTGACGACGACTTCTTCGGGATCGGCATCGGCATCGGCGATCCCGGCGACCGACCCGCTGTCGCCGATCCGCACGGGCACGCTGTCGAAACTGAGCGGGCCGAGGACGAACGGCCGCGCCAGCCGCAGCGTGCGGACCGGCCGCTCGATGCCGAACGCGACTTCAGCCCGGCCTGTCGCCCCCGCCAACTGCCCGCCATAGGCCGCCGCAAGCGCGCTGCCCGCGCCGGCGGTGGCGAGCGTGCGCTCATGTTGCGGGTCGAACAACACGCTCACCTCGCGCCCCGCCACCGTGACCCGGCTGTAAGTTGGTTGAAACGGTCTTTGCACCAGCGGGAGCGTGATGGTGCGCTCGCCCGGTTGGGCGGCACGCAGTTCAAAGCGGATGACGGATGCAGGCAAGCCCCCCGGCCCCATCGCGCCATCGCCCTGCGCCTCATAGCGGCGGTCAAACCACACGACGCGGCGACGAAACGTCATGGTGCCAAAGTCGAGCCGCGTCACACTGGTCTTGCCGCCGACCTTGACCGGCCCAACTTTGACCGCAAAGCCGAACAGGCCGCCTTTCAGCCCGATGCTTTGCGCAAAATCGGGGTTGAGCGTCGGCGCAGCGGGCGCCCAGGGCGTGATGCGGATGCGCGCCGCTTTACCGCCGACGATTATGTCCATCAAGCCATCGCCACGCACCACCATGGGCGCCACCGGCTTGGCGGCGCCGGCCAACATCAGCAGCGCGGGCAACGCGATGACGGTTCGAATCAACGGAGTCGACATGGCCTACATCCTTTGCGCGTGCCAGCGGTACGTCACCTATTGACCGCGACAAGGTGGCCAAAGCAAGGCCGCCGGGCCGCAATGCGAAGTGGGCGCAACGCGGCTCGACACCGGGGCCAAGCAGCGGTTAAGCGCGGGCGCGTGATCGATCCGCTCCCCATTTTGCAACACACCTTTGGCTTTCCCGACTTCCGCGGCGTCCAGCGCGCGGTGGTCGACCGGGTGATGGCGGGCGCCAATACGCTGGCGGTGATGCCGACGGGGGCGGGCAAGTCATTATGCTATCAATTGCCCGCCATCGCGCTACCGGGCACCTGTGTCGTCGTGTCGCCGCTGATCGCGTTGATGCACGATCAACTTCGTGCCGCGCAAGCCGTCGGCATCCGCGCCGCGACACTCACGTCGGTGGATAGCAATCAGGCAGAGACGGTGGCGCGGTTTCGCAAAGGGGCGCTCGATCTGCTCTATGTCGCGCCCGAACGCGCATCGAACGACGCATTTCGCAGCCTGCTCGCCAGTGCGCCGCTTGCGCTGTTCGCGATTGATGAGGCGCACTGCGTCAGCGAATGGGGGCATGATTTCCGCCCTGATTACCGGTTGTTGCGGCCTTTGCTCGACCGGTTTGCGGCGGTGCCCCGGCTTGCGCTGACCGCGACTGCCGATGCGCATACCCGCGCCGACATATTGGATCAGCTCGGCATTCCCGCCGACGGGTTAGTGATTGCCGGGTTCGACCGGCCCAATATCCGCTATGCGATTACCGCGCGCGCAACCATTGGCGCGCAGCTTGCCGCGCTGACTCGCGCAGTGCCCGGACCGGGGATTGTCTATGCCCAGACGCGCGCGGCGACCGAGCGGCTAGCCGCACAGCTTGCCCAAACGGGCCGTCCGACCCGCGCTTATCATGCCGGACTCGATCCGGTGGTGCGCGCGCGCAATCAGGCCGATTTCGTCGCATCCGAAGACATGGTGATGTGCGCGACGATCGCCTTTGGCATGGGGATTGACAAGCCCGATGTCCGCTTTGTCGCCCATGCCGGGCTGCCCAAATCGGTTGAGGCCTATTATCAGGAAACCGGCCGTGCCGGGCGCGACGGCGACTCCGCGCAGGCGCATCTGTTCTGGGGTGCTGAGGATTGGGCACAAGCGTGGCGCCGGGTCAGCGAGGTCGACGCCGACCGCCAGCGAGCCGAGCGCGCGCGGCTGAACGCGTTGCAAGCGCTGGTCGAAGCGCCGGGGTGCCGCCGCGCCATTTTGCTGCGTCACTTCGGCGAGGAGCCGCCCAAGACTTGCGGCAATTGCGACAATTGCCTGAACCGCCCGGCGATGTTCGACGCGACCGAATTGGCGCGCAAATTCCTGTCGGCCGTCTATCGCACCGGGCAGAGTTTTGGCGCGGCGCATATCGAAAAAGTGCTGACGGGTGCGCTTGATGACCGTGTGAGGACGCTCGGCCATGACCGGCTGAGCGTGTTTGGCATTGTCGCGGGCGAGGACGCCAAGCTCCTCAAGCCCTTGTCGCGCACGCTCCAGGCGCGCGGGATGGTGACCCCCACCGAACATGGCGGGTTGCAGCTCAGCGAGCGGGCGCGCGCCGTGCTGAAGGGGGAGGAAGCGGTGGAGATGGTCGCCCCGCCCCCGGCCCGCTCCCCCGCCCACCGGCGGTTGCGGGAGCGCGCAGACAACCTGCCCGACGATCCACTGTTCGACGCGCTTCGCGCCAAGCGGCGGGAGTTGGCGCAGGCGGCCAATGTGCCGCCCTATGTCATCTTCCACGACGCGGTGCTGCGCGATATGGCGCGACTGAAACCCAAAAACCGTGCCGCGCTCGCGCAGATCAGCGGGATCGGCGCGCGCAAGATGGAAGCTTATGGTGATGCCTTCTTGTCGGTGATCCACGAAGCGGGCTAAGCTTCGCCACATGATTGCACCGCTTGACCCCAATTTCGCTGTTGCACCGCAAATCTCGCCCGCCGACGTCACAGACATCGCGCGTGCGGGCTATCGCACGATCATCAACAACCGCCCTGACGGGGAGCAGCCCGGCCAGCCGGACGGTGCAGCGATCCGCCGCGTCGCAGAGACACTCGGCCTTGGCTATGTCGAAATTCCGATCACGCACGCCGGGTTTTCGCATCCGCAGATCGACGCGATGTCAACGGCCATGGCGGATGGCCCGGTGCTCGCCTTTTGCCGATCGGGCACGCGCAGTTGCATGCTCTGGGCGCTTGCCAGTGCAAAGGCAGGCGAAGACCCGGCGGCATTGTTCGAAAAGGCGGCGGCGGTCGGATATGACCTGACCCCGCTAGGCGGCATGTTGCAGGCGCTGGCGGGCGGGCGATAATGCTCGTGCTGCTTGGCGGGTCGCTCATCGCCGTGCTGGCGCTGGGCGGACTCGCTGGGCTGCTGGGGCTGGGCAAGGCGCGGGGCATCGACTCGGCAAGCGCTTGTGCAGAGGCAGAGGCAATGCTCTCGGGATTTGTGGCGCACCACGCGATTATCGGCAGCGATGGCGCCGCCGCACTGGTCCATGGGTCCGACGGATCGGTCGCCGTGCTGAAGCGTCACGGCGTCCATTTTGCGGCGCGGCGCGTGGCCGCCAGCGCGGTGTGCGACACAGCAGACGGATGGCGCGTCGATACCGGAGAGGCGATGTTCGGCGCCATCTTGGTGCGGCGCTGACACTGGTGTAAGCAGGGGATATGGCGCTTCCCAACCCCGTCGATCTTGCCGTGCCCGGCTTTGTCGCGCTGGTGCTGATGGAAATGGTGGCGGTGCGGCTGACCCATCCCGAACGCTATGAGCCGCGCGATACGCTGACCTCGCTGGGGCTCGGGCTGGGCAATGTCGTGTCGGGGTTAATTTTTGGGGGCGCGCTGGCCGCGTTTGCGCTGTGGGTGTGGCAGTATCGGCTGTTCGATATTGGCTGGGCCTGGCATTGGTTCGTCATTGCGTTCGTCGTCGATGATTTTTTCTATTACCTTGTCCACCGCGCCGGGCACCGCATCCGCTGGCTATGGGCAAGCCATGTCATTCATCACTCCAGCCAGCATTATAACCTGTCGACCGCGCTGCGGCAGACCTGGACCGGGCCGGTTTCGCTTGGCATCCTCATCAAGCTGCCGCTGTTCGTCATCGGGTTTCCGCCCGAGATGCTGGCGTTTGTTGGCGGGCTGAATCTGATCTATCAATTCTGGATCCACACCGAAATGATCGATCGGATGCCGCGCTGGTTCGAGGCGGTGATGAACACCCCCAGCCACCACCGCGTCCACCACGCCACCAACCCGCGCTATCTC
>PNLG01000077.1 GCA_013822915.1 Sphingomonas sp.
CTGCACACGCCCGAAGGATCGCGTCGCGAAGGCACTTGATGGTCGCCCCGGCTCCGCCGGTTTGGCTATCATGGTAAATGGCGCCTTAACCATGTCGGCCAACGCTTCCTCCATCTGCGCTGCGGCACAGTTGAGGACATGCGTTGTCCTGGACCGATTCTCGCGCTGTGCGGGCTCACGTTGGCAATGCCAGCATCGGCTTCATTGCTCGATTATGTCGGCGAATGCGTGCCGTTTGCCCGCTCGGTGTCCGGAATCCAGATCCGCGGTGACGCCTGGACGTGGTGGGCACAGGCAGAGGGGCGCTATGCCCGCGGCGACACACCGGCCATCGGCAGCGTCATTGTTTTTGCGAAGACGGGCAAGCTGCCGCGCGGCCATGTCGCCGTTGTCAGCCGCATTGTCGACAGCCGCGTCGTGATGGTTACCCATGCCAATTGGTCGCGCCAGAATGGCGAGCGCGGCCATGTCGAGCAGGACGTAACACTGACCGACGTCTCGCCGCAGGGCGACTGGAGCGCGGTGAAGGTGTGGTACCGAGACAATGTCGGGCTCGGTTCAAGCATCTATCCGGTTTATGGCTTCATCCACGCACGGCCGGTCGCGGTCGGCACGTCGCCCGTTCGCCCCGCGCCAGAGCTCACGGCGTCGCGCCCCGATTACCTCGGCGCGCTCATCGACGCTTATCGCTGAATCGGTAATGCTCGCCTGTCAGGCAGTCATGCGGCGCATGCGTGCCAGGCTTGCCTCCAGCGCTTGCGGCGTAATCGATTCGCTCGCGGCGCTGGTGAGGTCGAGATAAGCCAGTTCGAAATTGCCCCAGCGCCGCCCTTCAAACCACAGCGGCACAAACACATTCTTGAGCGGCAAAAACTCGTTATGCCCAAGCTTCATTCGGTAACAATTGAGCATCGCCGGAGCCGTGCTGGCGAGCGCACGGCGCATGCAATCATCAAGGCCCATCTGGCGCCGGTTGCGTGACCAGGTATTGTTCCATTCGGGATCAGCCCCTTGCGGTTGCGAGCGCAGGGTCAAGTGCGTGGGCAAATAACCGTTAGCATCGCTCACCACACAGCCAATCGACCGTTCGACATCGTGGGTTACCCGGTCCAGGACCGGGCGGATGTGCCGGTCGGCAAAGTCGCAGAACCGGTTGGTATGCTGTTCGGGGTTCGTACCCGGAATCAGCCGATAGTCGGTGTCAAACACATCGTCGATGCTCACCTCGCCACGCCGGATGGCGCCCTCGACCAGTTGGGTCAGCTCACGGCCGACCGCCACTGCGGTGTCGATTAGGGGGCTGTCGTCAATCGTCACACCTGAACCGGCCAATTGATCGAGCATCAGGTTACAAGCGGTCTCCAACCCCTCCAGCCGCACGCGCGCCGCCCGCAGCGCCATGCCGTTTTTGCGAGTGGCATGCGCCGATGACGATAATCCCTGCTGCGCAGCCGCGATGCTGCGGTGCATTTCGCGGTTGCTTTCGGCAATGCCATCGGTTTGTTCATCGACCCGGGTGACGATGGTCTGGATGTCGGCCACGGTATCGCGTAGCACACTAAAGCGCTCAGCCACCGCATGCCCTTGATTGGAACCCGCTTTTATCTCGTCGGTGAAGGCATTTGCCTGGACCACGAGCGCACCCACGGTCCGGTCGATCTGTTGCGTTGCCTCGCGCGTGTGCTGCGCAAGCCGTTTCACTTCGGTCGCAACGATGGCAAAGGCAGACCCGGCCTGCCCCGCGCGCGCTGCCTCAATCGCTGCATTGAGCGCAAGCATATTGGTTTGCTGGGCAATTCCGCCGATGAGCTGGGACACACCTTGCACGCGCTCCAGCGCATCGGCCATTTGCGACAGCCGCGCGCTCAACCGTTCGACCAAATCCGACACCGCGCCAAAGCTGGTGAAGCTATCGGCAATCGCCGCTGCCCCCTGCCCCAGTTGCTGCTTTGCCTGTTCGGACAGGATGCGCGCCTCCGCAATTGCGGCGGCCACCCGCGCATGATCGGCGGCGAGCGCATCAGCCACCAGATCAAACCCGTCGAGGTCGGCAATCGTCTGGTCAATCTGGTCGGACGCGACCGAAACATGGCCGCCAACATCGGCGCACTCGACCACCAACACCCCGCATTGGCGCGCGACATCAGCGATGATCGCTTCGATACTCCCCCGATCTGTCACACAACAAAGTGTAGCGAATGACACCTAACCAGACGTAAAGGCACCTGACGATTGATCCTATTACGTTAACCACGCTCGCCAAGACTTTGATCGCAAGTAGTTTTGTATAGCGCCATCATGCGCGATATTTGCCCACAAAACCGGCGATGACGATCCTGGCCACTGGTGCGGGGCGCAGTCCAGCTGCACCCGGTCTGGGCGCAAGTGCCTCGCCGGTTACAGCGCCCGTGCCACCACCCGCCAGTGCGGCGGCAATCACCGCTGCTGTTGCCCGGCAAATCGCAGCAGCGGGCACACCCCTCACCTATCGTCCGCCCATCGCCGCGCGCACCGCACTTGGCAACGACAGCGCCATTGCGCAGATCCGCGCACGCAGGCATGATCGCACCATGTTCATAAACTTTCTCGACGAGCTGCGCGCCGCCGGCATTCCCGCCAGCATGAAAGAGCATTTGCTGTTGCTGGAAGCTTTGTCAGCCAACGTGATCGACCGCACGCCCGACCAGTTTTATTACCTCTCTCGCTCGGTCTATGTGAAGGATGAGGGGCTGCTCGACCGGTTCGATCAGGTATTTGCGAAGGTATTCCGCGGCATCGCCACCAGCTTTGCAACCCAAGGCGCCGAAATCCCCGAAGAATGGCTGCGCGCGGTTGCCGAAAAATATCTGACGGCGGAGGAAATGGCTGCGATCAAGTCGCTCGGCTCGTGGGACGAGATTATGGCGACGCTGAAACAGCGGCTTGCCGAGCAACAGGGCCGGCATGAGGGCGGCAATAAATGGGTCGGGACCAAGGGCACTTCCCCCTATGGCAATTCGGGTTACAACCCCGAAGGCGTGCGGATCGGCGGCGAGAGCAAGGAAAAGCGCGCGCTGAAAGTATGGGACCAGCGCGAGTTCCGCAATCTCGACAACACCCGCGAGCTGGGCACCCGCAACATCAAGATCGCGCTGCGCCGCCTGCGCAGGTTCGCGCGCGAAGGGGCAGCGGACGAGCTTGATATCGACGCAACGATCGATGGCACCGCGCGGCAGGGCTGGCTCGACGTCGTGATGCGGCCCGAACGGCATAATGCGGTCAAGCTGCTGCTGTTCCTCGACGTTGGCGGCTCGATGGACCCGTGGGTGAAGCTGTGCGAGGAATTGTTTTCGGCGGCGACGACTGAGTTCAAGAATCTGGAATTCTTCTACTTCCACAACTGCCCCTATGAGGGAGTGTGGAAGGACAATCGCCGCCGCTTTTCCGAACGCACGCCAATGTGGGATGTGCTCCACAAATATGGCCATGATTACAAGCTGGTGATCGTCGGCGATGCGTCGATGAGCCCGTATGAAATCACCCATCCCGGCGGCTCGGTTGAACATTTCAACGAGGAATCGGGCGCGGTGTGGATCCACCGGCTGACTACCACTTATCCGGCGGCGGTGTGGCTTAACCCGATCCCGAGTGAACAATGGGGTTATTCACAGTCGATCCGCATCGTGCGCGAATTAATGAACGACCGCATGTATCCGCTGACGCTGGCGGGCCTTGACGAGGGGATGCGGGAACTGACGCGAAAGCGGTGAGCCGCGGTTTGATCGGCGTCAATGCCGCGCGCGGCGAAACCGGCGACAGACGCTTCGATCCTTTTGATCGGAGAAACGCCATGACCCTGTTGTTCGACCAGCCCTTCATCGCGCTCGCACTGTCCGCGATAACGACTTTTGCGCTCGTGCTGGGCTATGTCAGTCTCACCGACCGCGATCCGGTCGAAGGCGGCGGCCCAAGCGCCTAGCCCCAGGCTCGCTTCATCGCGCGCCCGATTCGCTTTGCCGCAAGCACGTTGCCCAAACGATTCCCGCGAGTCTCGACTTGTGCGATAACGCAGGTCACGGATTAGGGAGACGTCGGACACCGCAGCATCATCGGGGGGCAGCATGAAGCAGGCACGCACGCGCCAACGCCATTCGCATCGTGATCGGGGCACTTCGTTCGGCGGTCGTCCGCCGCAACGCCCGCCCGTGACGCCGCCTCGATCCGCCGAACGCAGCGCAATACCGCTGCTGGATGTCGACGAACCGCTGGTCGAAGGCGCACCATCGCTCAGCCGCCAAAGCCGTCGTCAAGAGCGACGAGCCCAGGCCAAGGCCGCGCGTCGGTGTGGGGTGCCGGTGTCTTTGGCGCCGGTGGTGCCGACTGAAACGCCGGTGGTGCCGACTAAAACGGCGGCGGTCGACGCTGACGAGCCAATGACCAAAGCCCCCACCCCGCTCGCCGCGCCAATCGCGCAACACAGCGAACAATCGGCACCCGATCCCGAAATCACTCCGCTGCCGCGCCACAAGGCGCTTGCCAAGCCGCGCTCGCGGGCAATGATCATTCTCGACCGGCTGTTTCGCGGCCCCTTCCGCCGCCGTCCGATTGAGGCGCTGCCGCCAATCGATCAGCTGCGCGCGCTGCGCGATAATCTGGCAAGCGTCCAGTCGACCATCGACCGGCTGCTCGCGAATGCGGCGGCGTGACCCGCGCTCAGGCGTCCGTATAAAGCAGGAAGCGGCGTCGCATCTCAGCCCAACCTTGCTCATCGCGGGCCGTCACCGCATCCAGATCGCCCGGCGTCGCGGCCGCATCATCGACCCACTCACGCAACCCCGGCCCGCCATTGATGACGTCGATCGCCAGCTTGCCGAATTCATACTCATAGGGAAAATCGCGCCACAGATCATAATCGGGATAGAGCGCGCGGATCGCCTTGAACGCCAGCGCCTGCACCCGCCACGGGCGGAATGCATCATGGTGATATCCCGGCCCCTCGGCATGAATGTGGACGCCGTTGCAAAGCTGCCCCACATGCTTGTGGAACGTCGGCTGGAACCAAATATCGCGAAGCGTGCAGCCCGCCAGCCACTCAGGCGCCATCCGCTGCATC
This sequence comes from Sphingomonas sp., assembly GCA_013822915.1. Lineage (GTDB taxonomy): Bacteria > Pseudomonadota > Alphaproteobacteria > Sphingomonadales > Sphingomonadaceae > Sphingomonas. Next base: position 5,093 of record PNLG01000077.1, read on the forward strand.
GCCGCAATCACCGCGCGCGCGTCGAGATCGGGCGCGCCAAAGATTTCAAGCGGGCGGGTCGTCCCGCGCCCTTCGGACAATGTCGTCCCCTCCAGCATCACCGTGCCGGGATAGGCGCGCGCCATATTGACGTTGGGCGCATTCGGGCTGGGGTTGATCCACACGCGGTCGGCGGGCCAGCCATAGCCGGGGGCGTCACCCGGTGCCCACCCCTCCATGCCGATCACGCGGTAATCAACGTCGAGCCGGTAGTGCGCGATGAACCAGTGCCCAAGCTCGCCCAGCGTTAGCCCATGGCGCATCGGCATCGGCCCGGCGCCGACAAAACTCTCCCACCTGGGGCGCAGCGTCATCCCCTCCACCGGGCGGCCAACCGGATTGGGGCGGTCGAGCACCCACACCGATTTGCCATACGCGGCCGCTGCCTCCAGCACATAAAGTAGCGTCGTCACAAAGGTATAGATGCGCGTGCCCAGATCCTGAAGATCGACCAGCATCACATCAAATGTACCCATGGATTGCCCGGTCGGGCGGCGCACTTCGCCGTAAAGGCTGAACACGGGGATGTTATAGATCGGGTCGGTGAAGTCCGGCGACTCCATCATATTGTCCTGCAAATCGCCCCGCACGCCGTGCTGCGGTCCGAACATCGCCGACACATTGAGCCCGCAGGCGATCAGCGCGTCGAGGCTATGGGTCAAGTCACGCGTCACCGACGCCGGATGCGCGAGCAGCGCGACCCGCTTGCCTTCCAGTGGCTTACGCAGGTCGGGGTCGGCGAGCAGTCGATCGATACCGAAGTTCATGCGCCGCTTGGTGCCGGGAGGGAGGCGATAAAGCAATCCCGCTTGTGGAAATCGGGCGGTCCGGCCGCATGGGCAAGCGCGAAGTAACTGCGCGCCCCATCCCGCGTCTCGATCACCGCGCTTAAGCCCAATTGCCAGTCCGCCGCGCGCGCCAAGTCCGGCAGGCGCCAGTGCGCGGTCAGCACTGCCTCCCCCTTCCACCAGCCGAAATCACGCTGTGGCGCCGCCGCCGCTGCCGCCATGCCGTCACGATAGTCGCCAAAGCGAGACGCCGCCCACGCCCCCGACGGTGCCATGTTGAGTTCGACATAGGCCGGGTTGCCCGGGCGCGCGACGAATGCTTCAAAGCAGCTATGCCGCCACAATCCGTCCTGCCGGTCGGGCGCGGCCGCGGTGGGCCAAACCACCTCGGCAAGCCGCCCGTAACAGCGATGGCGCAGCGACACCATGTCGCCGCATCGCCGGACGTGCACCGCAATCGCGCTGATCGCCTCGCTGGCATTGGCGGCATGGGGGATCAGGTGGAACATCGGCACGACGCGGATACTATGAAATCGCGGCCATGATCGCTACAGGCTGCGGATCACATGGCCACTATTCTCCCCTCCCCGCCCAAAATCGGCATGGTATCGCTTGGCTGTCCCAAGAACCTGGTCGACAGCGAACGCATTCTGACCAAGCTGCGCAGCGATGGCTATGCGTTGTCGGGCGATTATGCGGGGGCCGATGTCGTGCTGGTCAACACCTGCGGCTTTCTCGATTCCGCTAAGGAGGAATCGCTGGAGGCGATTGGTGAGGCGCTCGCCGAAAATGGCCGGGTGATCGTGACCGGCTGCATGGGCAAGGAGGCGGACGTAATCCGCGCGAAATTCCCCAATGTGCTCGCGGTCACAGGCGCGCATCAATATGAGGAAGTCGTCGGCGCAGTGCATGATGCAGCGCCGATTACCCCCAATGCGTTCCTCAACCTCGTCCCCGAAAGCGGGCTGAAGCTGACGCCGCGCCACTACAGCTATCTGAAGATTTCCGAAGGATGCAACCACCGCTGCGCCTTTTGCATCATCCCGTCCTTGCGCGGTGATCTGGTCAGCAGGCGGCCCGACGCGATCCTGCGCGAGGCGGAAAAGCTGGTCGCGGCGGGGACGCGCGAATTGCTGGTGATCAGTCAGGATACATCGGCTTACGGCGTCGATATCCGCCACACCCCGCGCGAATGGCACGGCCGCGAGGTGCGCGCACATATGACCGATCTGGCACGCGAACTAGGGTCGCTGGGAGCACCAGATCATCCCGTCTGGGTGCGGCTGCACTATGTCTATCCCTATCCGCATGTCGATCAGGTGATCCCGCTGATGGCCGAGGGATTGATCACGCCCTATCTCGACATTCCCTTCCAACACGCCAGCCCTGCCGTGCTGCGCGCGATGAAGCGCCCCGCCAATGACGCCAAAGTGCTGGAGCGGATTAAAAACTGGCGCAGCATTTGCCCCGAGATCGCGATCCGCTCGACCTTTGTGGTCGGCTTTCCGGGTGAGACCGAGGATGATTTCGCCTATCTGATGGAATGGCTGGAACAAGCGCAGCTCGACCGGGTGGGTGCGTTCCGGTTCGAGCCCGTAGAAGGGGCCAGCGCCAACGCCCTGCCCGATCCCGTCCCCGAGGCGGCGAAGGAAGAACGCTATGCGCGGCTGATGGCGCTGACCGCGCGCATTTCCGCCGACAAGCTCGCCGCCAAAATTGGCCGCACGCTGAACGTCATCATCGACGCGGTCGATACAGAAAACGGCGGCGCGACCGGGCGCAGCGAGGCCGATGCCCCCGAAATCGACGGCGAAGTCCATCTGCGCGATGCCGGTCACCTCGCCCCCGGCGATATCGTGCGCGTGACGGTGGAGGATGCCGACGACCACGATCTTTACGGTGTGCCCGCCGCCTGATCGTCGGCGCGTTCGCCCGGCTGCGGCGTTATCCCGTAAGGCGCGACCAACGCCCAGACATGATCGGGGATCATCGCCTTCATCCGGCGCGGATGGGCGCGGCGCAGGTGGAGCACAGTCTCCACCGCCTTCATCTCCAGCCGCGCGCGGGCAAATTCCAGCCCGCGCGGGCCAATGCGCGGCATCAGCCAGCCAAAGATCCGGCGCAACGGCTTGGGCATCCGCCGCAAAGGGAGCCCCCCTGCCGCAAGCTCGGTATTGACGATGAACCCTTTCACAGGCCCGGCCCGCTTGCCATGGCTTTCAAGCGGCGCGGTGACCAGTTCCTCGCCCAATAGGTTGACCAGTTCCTCCCCCCGCTGATTGCGCACGATCAGCCATTGGTCGCCCTGCCCCGCCATATAGCCAACCGTCACATCGGCGAGCACATTGGTGTAATCGACACAGGTTTTGCACGTCATCGGAAAGAAATCGGGCCGCAAATCGGCCAGCGGCAATTGCAGAAACGGGATCGCCCGCCGACGCCCATCGGCAAAGCGGATTTCAACATGATAATCCGCACGAAACTCCAGATAGGTGATCGTCTCCGGCGCGTCAGACAGCAGCGCCAGAAATTCATGGAAATGCGCAGTCGTCGTATTGTCCGAACACGGCGTGCCAATGACATAGAGCCGGTCAAACCCCAGCTCCGCCTCAATCCGGCGCAGCGCATAGACCTGGCACGGAATGCCGATCACCGCGATCCGTCGGTAGCCCGCCGCGCGCGCGGGCTCCAGCAGGGCAAGCAGCGGCGCATAGCCCATCCGCATGCCGCGCACGCCTGCCATGTCGGCGGCACTCGTGACCAGCACCGGCACGGGGCGCCAGCGGTCGACTGGATCCGGCGCCATCGTCAGCACCGCATCCACCGCGCCCATCTCCAGCAATCGCTCCGCGATCCGGCTGGTGATGCCGGTCCACTGCGCGCCCGCGAGCGGCGGCTTCAGCCGCGCCCTCACCATGCGGATAAAGGGGCCGAAATACAGCTCGTCGCCGCGCGCCGGATCACGCGCGCGGCCATGCACCAATGCCTCCATGGCCGGATAATCGGGCTTGATGAACTGGCACGCGGTCCCGCAGCGCTTGGGGTCGTTGGTGCGCGAAATGCCGCAATCGGTGCACAATGTGCGCGGTGGTGCGGGGGCGAGAGCGGGTGGGGAAAGGGCGTTGCGCTCGATCATCCCACCCCTTGTGCCCGCCAAGCCGCGCACCAGCAATGGGCTGGCGCATCGCGATCGAGCAGCTATGCTCCCGCGCATGCCAAACGGCCATAGAGGATTTTGATGACTCGCCTGCCCCTGATTGTCACGATACTCGCACTCGCCGCTGCCCCCGTCAGCGTCCACGCCCAGGCGATTACGCCTGCCGAAGCCGCACAGATCGACGCGATCGTTGCGACCAATTTGGCGCGCGCGGGCGTCCCGTCTGCGTCCATCGCGATTGTGCGCGGCGGCCAGATTGTCTTTGCCAAGGCTTATGGCAAGCAATCCGAAACGCGTTCGACCGCGAGTGCGGCGCTTCCGTATCAAATCGCGTCGGTGTCGAAACAATTTACTGCCGCAGCACTTCAATTGCTCGAAAATGACGGCAAGCTGAGCCTTGATGACAAGGTTGCGAAATATTTCCCCGACATCTCCGGCGCGGACCGGATCAGCCTGCGCCAGTTGCTGAGCCATACATCGGGCCTGCAGGATTATTGGCCGCAGGATTACAGCTTCGCCGACATGGCAAAACCGACGACGCCGCAGGCCATTGTCGATCGCTGGGCGAAGAAGCCGCTCGATTTCGACCCCGGCACCCAGTGGCAATATTCGAACACCGGCTATGTCGTGGCGGGGATGATTATCGAAAAGGTAGCCGGAATGCCGCTGCTCGCTTTTCTCGACGCGCGCGTCTTCAAGCCGCTCGGGATGACCGCGATCAGCCAGGACGACGCGATCGGCCCCGCCTATCCACAGGGGTATCAACGCTTTGCGCTTGGTCCAGTGCGCGTGGAGCGGCCGGCGGCGCGCGGGTGGCTTTATGCAGCGGGCGAATTGTCGATGACCGCGCGCGACCTGGCGAAGTGGAACATCGCGCGGATTAGCCGCACGCTCCTTCCGCCGGAGGATTGGGCCGAACAGGAAGCGCCGGTGCGGCTGTCGGATGGCAGCAGCAACGGCTATGGGCTTGGCGTGTTTTCGGGGGTGGCGGACGGGCGCCGCTTTGTCGAACATTCGGGCGAAGCGGTTGGTTTTCTGTCCGAAAACATCGTCTATCCCGATCAGCAGGCCGCCGTTACGGTATTTGTGAACGCCGATTTCTCAGACGCGTTCGCCAATATCGCGCAGCAAGTGACGAAGGTGGTGCTCCCCACACCCACCGACACCAGCAATGCCGCAACGACGGCGGCCGCGCGAGACTTGTTCGATCAGTTGCGCGACGGGACGCTCAACCGCAAGCTATTGACCGGCAATGCTAATTATTATTTCACGCCCGTGGCGCTTGGCGATTATCAGGCAAGCCTGACCCCGCTGGGCGCGCCCAAATCATTTGATCTGGTGCGTCGACCGCGCCTGCGCGGTGGGTTTATCAACCGCAACTACCGCGTCACCTACCCATCGGGGCGCACGCTGAACATCATCACCTATAGCGAGCCGGGCGACGGCGGTCGGTTCGAACAATTCTTGGTGCAGCCCGGCGAATGATTGACTTTACCCCCCTGCTCCAGCCCGATCGCGGGCAGCCCGCGCGCTTCATCGATGTCGTGCACCCCAATGAGTTTGCCGCATGGCTCGGCGGCCAGCCGCCGCGGGTGCGCGCGCTGCTGGCCGCGCACAAAATTGCCGGAAAGGCGGGTGACAAGGCAATCCTGCCCGGTGACGCCGCCGATGATTGGTCGGCGCTGCTGGTTTGTGATGAGGCGGAGACATCGCCGTGGCGGATCGCCTCGCAAGGCGACCTCTTGCCCGAGGGGACATACCGGCTGCGGCGCGGTCCGGTGGGCGCAGCGGGGCTTGGCTGGCTGCTCGCCCAGCACCGGTTCGACCGTTATCGCACCAGCGACGCCCCCGGCGCGCGCGTGTTGCTCTCCGCCGAACCGGCGCGGATTTCGGAAACGGTGCAGTTGGCGCGCGCGACCGCCGTTGTGCGCGATCTGGTGAATACCGGCGCGTCGGACCTTGGCCCGGCCGAGCTGGAGGCAGAGGCAGCGGCGCTCGCAACGCGCTTTGGCGCCACGCTTTCGGTAACGCGCGGCGATGCGCTCGCCACCGGCTATCCGATGATCCACTCTGTCGGGCAAGCCGCCAGCCGCGAACGCGCACCCCGGCTGATCGAGCTGGAATGGGGCGATCCGGCGCACCCGCGCGTCGCGATTATCGGTAAGGGCGTGTGCTTCGATACTGGCGGGCTCGACATCAAGCCGTCATCGGGCATGCGGTTGATGAAAAAGGATATGGGGGGGGCGGCGCACGCGCTGGCACTGGGCGAATTGGTGATGGCGAGCGGGCTGGCGGTGCGGCTCCACCTGCTGATCCCGGCGGTTGAAAATGCGATTGCGGGCAATGCCTTTCGCCCCGGCGACGTGCTGCGCACCCGCGCCGGGCTGACGGTCGAAAACACCAATACCGATGCGGAGGGGCGGCTGATCCTGGGCGATGCGCTGACCCGTGCGGGGGAGGAGAAGCCGGGGCTGATCCTGGATTTCGCGACGCTCACCGGTGCCGCGCGGGTGGCGCTGGGGCCGGATTTACCGGCGCTGTTCGCCAATGACGCAAGCCTTGCCGCCGACCTGATCGCGGCGGGCAGCGCGGTGCATGACCCGCTATGGCAATTGCCGCTCTGGGATGGGTATGACGAGATGCTGAAATCGGACATCGCCGACATGGTGAATGCCCCCGATGGCGGCTTTGGCGGCGCGATTACCGCCGCACTGTTCCTGCGCCGGTTCGTGGGCGCGGGCACCCCCTGGGCGCATATCGACACTTTTGCCTGGCGCGCGACCGCCAAGCCCGGTCGCCCCAAGGGCGGCGAGGCATTGGGCCTGCGGGCCGCATGGACGATGCTGCGCGCGCGTTTTGATGGAAGGATCGTCGATGCCGCGCTATGAAATTGATGGAAAACAGCCGGAGATCGACCCGGCAGGCGCATGGATTGCCCCCAGCGCCGATGTGATCGGCGATGTCCGCCTCGGCGCGCAGTCCAGCATCTGGTTCGGGGCAGTCATTCGCGGCGACAACACGACGATCACGGTTGGCGCGCGCAGCAATGTGCAGGAAGGGGCGATGCTCCATTCCGACCCCGGCGCGCCGCTGACCATCGGGGCGGATTGCACCATTGGCCATCACGCGATCCTGCATGGCTGCACGGTGGAGGATCTGGTGCTGATCGGCATGGGCGCGATCATCCTGAACCGCGCGGTCATTGGGTCGGGATCAATCGTTGGCGCAGGCGCGCTGGTGACCGAAGGAAAGGTCTTTCCGCCCGGCAGCCTGATCGTCGGCAGCCCGGCACGGGTCGTCCGCCCGCTCGACGAGACGGCGCAGGCGATGCTGCGCGCGTCGGCAGCGCATTATGTCGCCAAAAGCCTCGCCTGCGCAGCCGGGCTACGCCGGATCGATTAACCCTCCGCCAGCCACGCCGCCACCGCCGGACGGAGCCGGTCGGCCGCCGCCTTGCGTGCCGCAATCGTGGTCAGCGCACGCTTGGCCCCGCCGCGTGACGCCTCAGGCAGGTTCGCTTCGGCAAAGGCGGTGATCTTGGCGGGCATCGCCGGATTGTTCGACCGCGCGCCGAGTGCGGGAATGAAGCCCGCGCGCGTGCTCGTCTCCAGCAAGCCATTGACCATGTCGAGATTGGCGACGGCAAAATCAAACGCCATGTCGGGGTGCCGCCCGGAAACGGCGACCAGCAATTCGGCCCGCTGCGGCGCGGTGAAGTCGCTGGTCTTCACCAGCGCCAGCGCCCGTTCGGCAAGCGTGGCATCACGCGCGGTGCCGAGCAGGCGGATATAGCCGTTCTTCGCGACCGGATTATTGGTGCCGCGCGTAATGGCGAGCAGCGCCTCCCACTCCGCAGGGGTCGCATTGGCGGCATAGGTGATGAGAATCGGCTGGCGGATCGCGGGTGGAATGGCATTGGGATCGGTCGCAAGCGCTGCGACATAGCGCCGGGCTTGCGCTGCGACATCGGCATCACCCGCCAGCCCCAGCCGGGTGACGAGCGTTTCGCGCAGATTGGTGACGATCGGCGCTTCGTCCGCGCGCGCGGCAAAGCCCACCCGCTGCATCACCGGTGCGAGCAGACTCGCGGTGCGGGCGCGCAGCGGTGCCTCCAGCTCGGTCTGTGCAAACGCGCCGGCCAGCCCGCCAATGTCGTCGGCAATCACGTCCCATTCAAGCGGGCTCGCATCGGGGGCGACCGCCGCCACCAGCTCGAAATAGCGCGCTAGGCTCTGATCCCCCGATGCCGCGAGCGCAAAATCATCGCCCAACGTGCCCAGCCGGTCGGCCAGCGCCAGCTTGGCATAGTCGCGCACCAATGCGGCATGGCTCGCATCGTCATATTGGACGCGGACATAGCTGCCCTTGCCCTGATTGACGACCAACGGCCCACAGCCAGCGACCGTCACGTCATAGGGCTTGTCCGATTTAACCAGCGTAGTCGCCGCCGCATTGCCGAGCGTGGCAATTTTCAGTGGCGCGGTCCAAAGCTGCGGCTGTTTCGATGCGGCATCGAGCCCGAAACGCCCCTGCGCCAGCGTGACGCGCGTCGACCCGCCCTCGCACACCGTATTTTGCACCCGGATCAGCGGCACACCCCCTTGCAAGGTGAAATCATGCGCAAACCCGGAAACTTCCCGGCCCGACGCGGCCGATAGCTCAGTCCAAAGCTGGTCGGTGACAGTGTTGCCATATTTATACTTCGCCATGTAACGGCGAATGCCATCGCGAAACGGGTCGGCACCCAGCGTCGATTCGATCATGCCAATCACGGCCTGACCCTTTTGATAAGTGATGCCGTCAAACGCCTCGCCAATCTGGTCGACGGTTTCGACTTTGCGGATAATCGGATGGGTGGCGGCGGTTGAATCAGCGCCCATCGCGCCTTCGCGATCCTGCGAGACGGCGGTCTCGCGCGCCAGCCATTCGGGGTTCAGATCGCCGCTGGCCTTATTTTCCATCCACGACGCGAATCCTTCGTTCAGCCACAGATCATCCCACCACCGCATGGTGACGAGATTGCCGAACCATTGATGCGCAATTTCATGCGCGACGGTGATGAAGATATTCTGTTTGCCGCTGACGGTTGCGCGCTTGGCGTCGAACAGCACGGTCGGCTCGAAATAGAAAATCGCGCCCCAATTTTCCATCGCACCGAAAAACTGGCTGGATCCGGGCGCCGCGATCATGTCGAGTTTTGGCAGCGGATAGGGTTGCCCGAAATAATCGTCATAATAGGTCAGTAGTCGCTTGGCAGAGGCCAGCGCATAATCACCCTGATCCACGACACCGCGCCGGGTGATGATGCCGATTTCGGTCTTGCCCGCCATCACCGTCTTGCGCTCGACATCACCCATGCCGAGAAACAGGAGATAGGACGACATCACCGGCGTTTCGGCAAAGCTGTAAAGCTTGCGCCCGTCGGCGAGGCGCGACACGCTGGCCGGCATGTTCGAATAGGCGAGCTGATTGGCGGGGGCAACCGCGGCAAGGCGGAACTTTGCCTTGAACGCCGGTTCGTCGAACATCGGCGCGAACCGGCGCGCATCGGGTGCTTCGAATTGCGTCGCCAGCATCCGCGCCGCCGACCCATCGGCGTTTTTATAATCAATCGCGAAGAACCCGGCGGCGGTATCATTGATCTTGCCCGACCACGCAAAGCCCAGCCGGTGCTCCCCACCCTTTAGCGGGCGCGGCGCGAGCAAAGTAATCCGCTGCGTCGCTGCGTCGAGCCGGTAGCGCACCGGCCGCCCATCGAGCGTCGCGCGGGTGATCTTCAGATCAGCAGCGTTCAGCGTGATCGCGCGCGTATTGGGCCGAACGCGCACCGTGATCGTCTCGCTGCCGGTAAAGGTCTTGGCCTGTGCATTGGGATCGACGCGGATGTCATAAAGCACGGGCGTCACATTGGTCGGCAATTGGCCCGTTGCGAGCGCGGGCGCTGACACCGACGCGAGCAAGCCAACGCCGCCGCTGAAACCGATAGCCAACCACCGCGATGTGCGCATCAATCCACTCCTTAACCTGAAACGAAGAAATTATATTTCAGTCGTTCTTAAGCAATTTGTCCCTCCAGGCAACCGGCAACCGCTGGACAGCGAGACCGGTTTCGCTAAACACATGGGCATGAGCTTGCCGCCACTTTTCGATCGCTTGCGCCTGCCCGTCATCGGGTCGCCGCTTTTCATCATTTCGGGGCCGGACCTGGTCATTGCCCAGTGCAAAGCTGGGATTGTCGGGTCGTTCCCGGCTCTGAACGCGCGCCCGCAAGCGCTGCTCGACGAATGGTTGCACCAGATTACGGAGGAATTGTCGGCCTGGAACCGCGCCAATCCCGACCGGCCAGCAGCTCCCTTTGCCGTCAATCAGATTGTCCACCGCTCCAACGACCGGCTTGAGGCCGATCTGGCCACTTGCGCGAAATGGCAAGTGCCGATCGTCATCACCTCGCTTGGCGCGCGCGAGGATTTGAACACCGCCGTGCACGGCTGGGGCGGCATTACGCTGCACGACATCATTGATGACCGGTTCGCGCGCAAGGCAGTGGAAAAGGGCGCCGACGGCCTGATCGCGGTGGCGGCGGGGGCTGGCGGGCATGCGGGCCGCTTGTCGCCGTTCGCGCTCATTCAGGAAATTCGCCAGTGGTTCGATGGACCGCTCGCGCTGTCGGGGTCGATCGCGAATGGCGACGCCGTGCTGGCCGCGCAAGCAATGGGCGCCGACCTCGCCTATATCGGCTCCGCCTTCATCGCGACCCAAGAGGCAAATGCCCAGCCCGCTTACAAGGAATCGATCGTCGCCTCCAAGGCGGCCGATATCGTCTATTCGAACCTGTTCACCGGCGTACACGGCAATTACCTGCGCAGCTCGATCGAGGCCGCCGGGCTTGATCCCGACAATTTGCCAGAGGGTGATTTGAGCACGATGAACTTTGGCGGCAATGCCGGTGCCAAGGCGTGGCGCGACATCTGGGGGTCGGGCCAGGGCATCGGCGTGATCGACCATGTCGGCACCGTGGCGGAGCTGGTCGACCGGATCGCGGTTGAATATCGCGCCGCCGCTACGCGGCTTGCGCCAGTGATCGCCGCCTAAATCGACACCATCAACCGTTCGAGAATGGCGCGCGCCGGGCTTTGTACCGGGCCGTCGAGCTGATCAGCGTCAAGCCGCGCGGTCCGCCGAAAAAGATCGATACTGGCGTTCACCAGCGCGCGCGCCTGAGTGGGCATATCCCCAATCACCGCCGGATCGCTATGCGGCGGCGCGCCGAGACGCCGCGACGGGTCCAGCGCGTCGGACGCGCTCATCTCGCCGGCATCAACCGCGCGCTGGGTGAGCAGCCAGGCGATGACGTGCATCAACCGGGTCGTGACCTTCAACGATTCACACGAAAAGGCAACGCGCGCCATTGGCGCCATCGCATCGCGCTCCTGCCGCCCGCCTTCATCGAAATAGGCGCGCGCTTCATCGGCGAGCAGCATCGCCTCGGTATATAACGCATCGACCAACCGGCGGTGCAGGCGTGGACTATCCCGATCTAAACCCATCCGACCTATCTGCCAGAATCTTTCGCGGCGGGAAATGCCCGGCGGTGACCACCCCGTCCCAAAGCGGCGCGATCACGCGATGATGTCGGGGATAAGCTGGTCTTCCAGAAAGGCCATTTCATCGCGCAGCCGCAATTTGCGTTTTTTCAACCGGGCAAGTTGCAATTGATCGGTCGAATTCTGCTCAAACAACGCCGAAATCGCCGCATCAAGGTCGCGGTGCTCGATTTTCAATATCTCGATCCGCTTTGCGATCTGGCGCTCGTCCATGGTCCCGCCCCTGCCGGTCATCATTCCCATAGCAAGCCCAGTCCCAAACGCGAACCCCAAAGCCGCATCGCCGCCGCCCGGCGCAAATTTTGGCACATTCACCGCGCGCGCGCATTTGGGACGGGGACAAGCACTGCGCGCTATGGTTCAATCATTTTTCGACCCCTGTCCGGGCCGAGTCTTGCTGGAAAGGATCCCCTTCCTATGGCCAATGCGCATCACGCAACACTGGAAACA
>PNLG01000113.1 GCA_013822915.1 Sphingomonas sp.
AGGACTTGAGCGCTGCGATTGCCAAAGCGCACCGCGATATCCGTCAACTTGAGACTGAATTCGATACCCGCGCCAATATGAAGCAGCTTGAGCGGTGGAATGGCGAGATACTGGCACTCGCCGCGCCGACCGCCGATCAGATTGTGGCGAGCGAGGATGCGCTGGTGCAGCTTGCGTCGCTGTCGAATGCGCCCGATCCGGCGCGGGTCGGCGGCGCGGCTCTGGTCGTGCCAGCCGTCCATGAAATGCCCTCGATCGAGGAGCCGAGTGCGGCGGCACAGACGCCGCGTGCGCTGCCCGTTGCCACTCAGCGCGCCGATGTCGCCAGGCCGCCAGTGATTGTGCGGCAGGAAAACGCCGATGCGGGGCTGTCGCTGACCCCTGCGGTGGCGCGCAGTGCCGATCGGAAGCTGGCCGAACCCATCCGTTCGCGCGCGGTGGCTTTGCTCGACCGCAAGCTGGTGCGCAAGAGTCGCCTTGATGATCTGATCCGCGGCATTCCGGCCGATGCCGGAGCGGCGCGGTGAGCGTGCTTGTCGCTCGCCCATTTGACAAGCCACGGCTGGCCGGCCCGCGCCATTCGATTGTTGCGCTTGCGCCAGCCCGCCTCGTTATGATCTTGATGGCGATTGCGGCGGGCGTGGCGCTGGTGTTGACCAAGCTCGCTTGGTTTGCGGTCGCTACGACGCCCGTTTCTGCCCGCAGCGTGGCGGGTGCGCTGGTGCCGCTGCGCGGGGACATTACCGACCGCAATGGTGTGTCATTGGCGCGCACGATTGATGCGTGGTCGATCGGGGTGCACCCGCGAAGGCTCATCAATGACCCGCACGAGCTGGCGGGCAAGCTGGCCGCACTCATGCCCAATCATGATGAGGCGTGGTATGAGCGGCGGCTGCGGTCGAAGGAGCCGTTTGTGTTCCTCTATCGGCGCGCGTTGCCCGAAGTGGTGAAGGCGGTAAATGCACTGGGCGAGCCGGGCATCGCCTATGAACGCGAGCCGGAGCGGCTTTACCCGCAATCCACACTGGCCGCTCATGCACTTGGCTCGCTTGATGTCGATGCGCACGGCATTCGTGGAATGGAGCGCGTGCTGGAGGAGCAACTGACAAACCCGCTGCTGCGGGCGAGGCCAGTCGCGCTGTCGCTCGATTCGCGGGTGCAGGCGGCAGTGGAAAGCGAACTGGGCGCTGCCATGATCAGCTTTCAGGCGCGGGCGGCGGCCGGGCTGGTGCTTGATGCCCATACCGGCGAAGTGATCGCGATGGTGTCGCTGCCCAATTATGACGCCAACAAACTGCCCAAGGTGCTGAACCCAAAAGATCCCAATGATCAAGGTATGCAGCGCTTGTGGAACAATGCGACAATGTCGACTTATGAACTTGGTTCGGTCTTCAAGCCGATCACAATGGCGTTCGCGATCGATTCCGGGGTGGTGTCATCGATGGCGCGGCGCTTTGATGCGCGTGAGCCAATCATGACCGGGCGCTTTCCGATCCGAGATGACCATCCGCAAAAACGTTATCTCAACATTCCCGAAACGCTCGTCCATTCCTCTAACATTGCCACCGCGCGGATTGGCAAGGAACTGGGCGAGGAACGGTTGCGCGCGATGTTCACCGCAATGGGGTTCGCGACGCGCCCCGACATTGAAACGCCTGAGCGGGGCAAGCCGATCTGGCCTGCGCCCTGGACCAAGGCGTCCACGATGACCACTGGCTATGGTCATGGTCTTTCGGTGACCCCGCTTCATCTGGCGAGCGCCTATGCGGCATTGGTTAATGGCGGCGTCTGGCGGCCCGCCACGATGATGAAGGTCGCCCCCGGCAAGGCAGCGGCCGGGCGGCGTGTGATTTCCGAGGCCACCAGCGCCCGGATGCGCCAGTTGCTGCGGCTGATTGTGTTGAAGGGGACAGGCGAAAAGGCCGATGCGCCCGGATACCGGGTGGGGGGGAAAACGGGCACCGCCGAAATCGGCATGAAGGGTGGCTATTCAAAGAAGCGCAATGTCTCCACCTTTGCGGCGGCCTTCCCAATGGATGCGCCCCGCTATGTTGTGGTGGTGATGCTCGATTCGCCGCGCGGCAATGCTCAAAGCGCGGGGCAGGCAACCGCAGGCTGGACGGTGGCGCCTGTCGTCTCGCGCGTCATCATGCGCACCGGCTATATGTTGGGCGTCATGCCCGATATGAATCGCGACGTGGATGTGTCCGAGCTGCTTCCCTTGCTTTGGGAGGCGCCCGGCGCAGCCAAGGTAGTGCCGGAATGAGGGAATGCGCATGAAGCTTGGCACGCTCACCGGCGGGGGTGAACAGGCAATCGTCACCGGTTTTGCGATCGACCACCGAAAGGTCGCCCCCGGCACCGTGTTCGGCGCGTTTCGCGGGCTGCGCGCCAATGGTGAGGATTATATCGACGCCGCGATTGCCAGCGGTGCGATTGCGGTGGTCGCTCAGCCGGGGGCGGTCGTGACGGGCGCGGTCCACCTGGCGCATCCCAATCCGCGTGCCGCTTTTGCCGCTGCCGCCGCTCGGTTTTTCGTTCCCTTTCCCGACCACTGCGTTGCCGTCACCGGGACGAACGGCAAGACATCGACTGTGGAGATGACGCGCCAGCTTTGGCGCATGGCCGGGCATCAGGCCGCCTCCATCGGCACGCTGGGCGTGACCACTGGTAATGACCGGGTGTCAACCGGGCTGACCACACCCGACATCGTCACCTTCCTGTCGAATGTCGCCGGGCTCGCGCGGGAGGGCGTGACGCATTTGGCGTTCGAGGCGTCGAGCCACGGCCTGTCGCAATACCGGACCGAGGGCGTTCCGGTGCGCGCCGCCGCTTTCACCAATCTCAGCCGCGATCACCTCGATTATCACCTCGATATGGAGGATTATTTCGCTGCCAAAATGCGCCTGTTCACTGAAGTGGTGGCGGCGGATGGCCATGCAGTTATCTGGGCCGACGATCGGCGATCGGCGGCGGTCGCAGCGATTGCCCGCGATCGCGGTGTTAGGCTCATCACTGTCGGGGAACAGGGCGAGACTTTGCGGCTCGCTGGGCGCACGCCAAGCCTGCTCGGCCAGGCGCTGTTGATTGAGGCAGAAGGGAAAAGTCACCCGGTCAATATGCCGCTGATCGGCGCTTATCAGGTGGCGAACGCGCTGACGGCGGCGGGACTGGTGATTGCGTGTGGCGGCGATGTCGCCACGACGATTGCCAATCTGGCACGGCTGCAACCCGTGCGCGGGCGGTTGGAGCGTGCGGTTATCAGCGGGCGGGGGGCGCCCGTCTATGTCGATTATGCACACACGCCCGACGCGCTGGAGGCCGCGATCATGGCGCTCAAGCCTCACGCGCCGGGGCGGTTGATCGTGGTGATCGGTGCGGGCGGCGACCGCGATATCGGCAAGCGCGAACCGATGGGCGCGGTGGCGGCGGCTCTTTGCGATGTCGTGATCGTGACCGATGACAATCCGCGCAGCGAAGACCCCGCCGCCATTCGTGCCGCAGTGCTGCGTGGTGCGCCGGATGCAACCGATATTGGCGACCGTCGCGCGGCGATCCGTGCCGCGATCTCGCTGGCGGGCGCCGACGACATCGTGTTGCTGACCGGCAAGGGGCATGAACAGGGGCAGATTGTCGGCGATCTGGTACTGCCGTTCGATGATGTATCCGTCGCGCGGGAGTGTGCGGCATGACCCTGTGGACCTCCGCGGAGATTGCGGCGGCAACGGGCGGCGCAGCGCTTGCAGATTTTGCGGCGAGCGGCGTCGCGTTTGATTCGCGCGAAGTCGGCCCCGGCGACCTGTTCATCGCGCTAAAGGGCACCACGACCGACGGGCACCGCTATCTCGACGATGTGTTCGCGCGCGGGGCAGCGGGCGCGCTGGTCAGTCAGGCAACGGCGCATCCGGCAGTGCAGGTCGGTGACACGATGGCGGCGCTTGAGGCATTGGGGATTGCGGCCCGCGCGCGCATGGCGGGCAAAGTCATTGGCGTGACCGGGTCGGTCGGCAAAACCGGCACCAAGGAGATGCTGTTCGCCGCGCTTGATCGCGGGGCACCGGGCACGGCGCACCGGTCGGTCAAAAGCTATAACAACCACACCGGCGTCCCGCTCAGCCTGGCGCGCATGCCCGTTGGTGCGCGTCACGGCGTGTTCGAGATGGGCATGAACCACGCAGGTGAACTGGCCGCGCTCACCCGGATGGTGCGGCCGCATGTGGCGATCATCACCACCGTCGCCTCGGTCCATCTGGAGCATTTTCGCGATGAGGCGGGGATTGCTGATGCCAAGGCGGAGATTTTCGAAGGGCTTGAACCCGGCGGCACTGCGATCATTCCGCACGACAATATCCACCGCGACCGGCTGGCCGCTGCGGCGCGGGCGGCGGGTGCGCGTATCGTGACCTTTGGCACCAGCCCCGGTGCCGATGTGCGCGCGATGGAAGTCGTGCGCAGCGCAGGCGGGGGTTCTTTCGTCAGTGCGACGCTGATGACGCGCGAACTGGGCTTTACCATTGGGCAGCCGGGCGATCATCTGGTCAGCAATGCGCTGGCGGTGCTGGCAGCAGTGGAGGCGGTCGGCGGCGATGTTGCGGTGGCGGGGCTGGCGCTTGCCGATATGGCGGGGCTCGCCGGGCGCGGCGCGCGCGTGGCGGTGACGCTGCCGGGCGGCGGGGCGGCGCGGATCATCGACGAAAGCTACAACGCTAACCCCACGTCGATGCGGGCAACGCTTGCCGTGCTGGGTGCCGAGCCCGCCGCGCGACGGATCGCGGTTTTGGGGCAAATGGGCGAGCTTGGCCCCGAGAGCGCCGCCTTTCACGCGGGCCTCGCCGCGCCCGTCATTGCCGCAGGCGTCGCGCACGCAATTTTAGTGGGCGAGGGGATGCGCGCGCTTGCAAACGCGCTTGAGGGGCAGGTCGAATTCGTCCATGTCGCAGATGCGCAGGCGGCCATTGCGGCGCTCCACGCCAGCTTGCGCGACGGGGATGTGGTGCTGGTCAAAGGGTCAAACGCGGTTGGCTTGTCTGCCATTGTCGCGTCGCTTTCGGGCGAAAGGGAATAATGTTTTACTTCATCGCGCAGCAACTGGACTTTTCCGGAGCGCTGAACCTGTTCCGCTATCTCAGCTTTCGCAGCGGCGGGGCGCTGGCGACCGCGCTGCTTATCGGGCTGATCATCGGCCCGCGCTTTATCGGCTGGCTGCGGCTGCGTCAGGGCAAGGGGCAGCCGATCCGCACCGACGGCCCGCAAACCCACCTTGCCAAGCGCGGTACGCCGACCATGGGCGGGTTAATGATCCTGACATCGCTCAGCACGGCAATGCTGCTGTGGATGGACCTTAGCAATCCCTATGTCTGGGCGTGCCTGTTCGTGACGCTGGGCTTTGGGTTGATCGGGTTCCTTGACGATTACGACAAGGTGAAGAAGCAAAAGACGGCGGGCGTATCGGGCCGCGTTCGGTTGGGCGGTGAATTCCTGATCGCCGGGATTGCAGCATGGATCATCACCTCGCAAAATGGAACGCAGCTTTATTTGCCGTTTTTCAGCCATTTGTCGATTGATCTGGGGTATTTCTATATCCTGTTCGCCGCGTTCACGATTGTGGCGTTTGGCAATGCGGTGAACCTGACGGACGGGCTGGATGGCCTGGCGACGATGCCGGTTATTATTGCGTCGGTTGCATTCATGCTGATCGCTTATCTGGCGGGGAATGCGAAGTTTGCCGATTATCTGGGCATTCCCTATGTCCCGCGCGCGGGCGATCTGGCGATTTTCTGCGGGGCGATTGCGGGCGCGTGTCTGGCGTTTTTGTGGTTCAACGCGCCGCCCGCCGCCGTGTTCATGGGCGATACCGGCAGCCTGGCGCTGGGCGGGGCGCTGGGCGCGATTTCGGTGGTTGCGCATCACGAGATTGTGCTCGGCATTGTTGGCGGGCTGTTTGTGGTGGAGGCGCTGAGCGTTATTATTCAGGTGTTCTGGTATAAGCGCACGGGGCGGCGGGTGTTCAAAATGGCGCCGATCCATCATCATTTCGAACAGCTTGGCTGGGCGGAATCGACGGTGGTGATCCGGTTCTGGATCGTGGCGCTCGTGCTCGCGCTCGCAGGACTTGCGACGTTGAAGATCCGGTGATCATGGCGTCCGCCTGGCGCAGCAAACGCTTTGCAGTGCTGGGGCTGGCGCGCTCCGGCGCGGCGGTGGTGCGCGCGCTGGCGGCGGCTGGGGCGGAGGTGGTGGCGTGGGATGCCGATCCGCTGCGGCGCGATGCGATCGCCGATAGTGGCGCAGGGCTGGCCGATCCCGAAGCGATTGACCTCACCGGCTTTGAAGCGCTGGTGGTATCGCCCGGCGTGCCGATCAACCGCCATCCGGTCGCGGCCAAGGCGCGCGCGGCAGGCGTGCCGATCATCGGCGATATCGAGCTGTTCGCGCAAGGCCGCGCCGACCTGCCGCCGCACAAGGTGGTGGGCATTACCGGCACCAATGGCAAGTCGACAACGACAGCGCTCGTTCACCACATCCTTCAGACTGCGGGCATCCCTAGCCTGATGGGCGGCAATATCGGCTTGCCGATCCTTGCGCAGCCGCCGCTCCCGGCGGGCGGTGTCTATGTGCTGGAGCTGTCGAGCTATCAGATCGACCTGACGCAGAGCCTCGACTGTGATGTTGCGGTGCTGCTTAACATCACCCCCGATCACCTTGATCGCTATGACGGGTTTGCGGCCTATGCCGCGGCGAAGGGTCGGCTGTTCGCGATGCAGGACCGCACACGCGCCGCGATCATTTCCATCGGTGATGATGCATCGGCGGCGATTGCGCGCAGCTTGTCGGCCCGCGGCGAGGCGCTGACCAAGATCGCGCCGGGCTTCTGCATGAATCAGTCGCGCTGGCCCGCCCTGCAAGGGCCGCACAATGCCCAAAACGCGCTGGCCGCAATCCATGTGTGCGAGGCGTTGGGCGTGCCAAATGCGGCAATCGACGCGGGGCTGGCCAGCTTTGCCGGGCTCGACCACCGGATGCAGACCGTGGCGGTGCGGGGGGGCGTCACTTTCGTCAACGATAGCAAGGCCACCAATCCCGAAAGTGCGGCCCCCGCGCTTGGCTCGTTTGCGCGTATCCACTGGATCGTGGGCGGGCAGGCGAAATCGGACTCGCTCGCGCCCTGTGCGCCGCACTTCGGCAATGTCGTGCGAGCTTACACGATTGGCGAGGCAGGGGAGGGGTTTGCCGATCTGCTCGCGGCCCATATGGCGGTCGAGGTCAGCGGCACGCTGGCCGCTGCGGTGGCACAGGCCGCAGCGAACGCGCGGTCCGGCGATACGGTGCTGTTGTCGCCCGCCTGTGCGTCCTTCGATCAGTTCGCCGATTTTGAAGCGCGCGGCCGGGCGTTTTTGGCGGCAGTGGGGGCTTTGGCATGACGGAGGGGCGGGGCATGACGGAGGGGCGGACAGCGCAACGGCGCGAGCTTTGGTCCAAAATGCGCCCGCGCAGCGGGCGGGCAGCGCGCAGCCCGATCACGATGTGGTTTTTCGACATCGACCGGATGTTGCTGCTGCTCGCGCTGCTCCTGATCGCGATTGGTTTGCTGGCGGTGGCGGCGGCCTCGCCCGCGGCGGCGGTCCGCTATTCGGATGGTAATGTCCATGTCGCACCGCTCTTCTACTTCTGGCGGCAGGTGATGTGGGTGAGTGTGTCGGTCCCGCTGATGATTGCGGTGTCGATGGCCCCGGTGGCGCTTGCACGTCGCATTGCGCTGATCGGCGCGGTTGTGTTTTTTGCAGCGCTTGCGCTCGTGCCCTTTATTGGCGTGGTTCACAACAACGCGCGTCGCTGGATCGATCTGGGCGTATCCGATTTTCAGCCGAGCGAGTTTTTGAAGCCATGCTTCGTGGTCGCGATCGCCTGGCTCTTGTCGCTGCGCGAGAAGGAGCCCGATCTGCCGGTGCTGTCGATGAGCTTCATCCTGACCGGCAGCATTGCCTGCCTGTTGATGCTGCAGCCCGATTTCGGGCAGACAGTGATGTTTGGCGTGCTCTGGTTTGCGTTGCTGCTGATTTCGGGCGTGCCGATGCGGACGTTGGGCGCGTTGCTGGCGGCGGCGCCTGCGGGCCTGATCGCCGCTTATCTGTTTTACGACACCGCGCGCAACCGCATCAACGCATTCATCTTTCGCGGGACCGAAGAAGCGCCCATCGACCATTATCAGACCGATATGGCGCATGCGACGATTACCGGCGGGGGGGTGATGGGCACCGGACCCGGCGGCGGCACGATGAAGTTCAAACTGCCCGAGGCGCAAACCGATTACATCTTTTCGGTGATTGGCGAGGAGTTTGGGCTCGTCGCCTGCGCATTGATCGCGCTGTTGTTTCTGGCGATTGTCGCGCGGGTGTTTGTGCGGCTGCTCGACGAAAATGATGCGTTCCGGATGCTGGCAGCGGGCGGGCTTGCCACGCAATTTGGAGCGCAAGCGCTGATCTCGATGGCGGTCAACACCGGACTTGCCCCGTCAAAGGGCATGACCTTGCCCTTTATCAGCTATGGCGGGTCGTCGATGATCGCGCTGTCATTCGGGATGGGGTTGTTGCTGGCGTTTACGCGGCGAAACCCGTTTCTCAGCCGCTCGCCCTATGTCGTGAGCTGGAGCAAATTATGAGCGCGACGCGCCATTTTGTGCTCGCCGCCGGTGGCACCGGCGGACATATGGTGCCAGCGGCCGCGCTGGCCGCCGAATTGCGGCGGCGCGGGCATTCGGTCGCGCTGGTCAGCGACGCGCGCGGGGTGCGCTTCCCCGGCTTGTTCGAGGATATCCAGACGCACATCGTTCCCGCCGGGCGGCTGGCGGGCGGGCCGATGGGCTGGGCGCGCGCGGGCGCGGCAATGCTGGCCGGGCGGCGCATGGCGATCAACCTGTTCAAGGTGCAGCGCCCCGACGCGGTGATCGGCTTTGGCGGCTATCCTGCGCTGCCCGCGCTGCTGGGCGCGTTTGCGCGGGGTATCCCAACGGCGGTGCATGAGCAGAACGCGGTGCTCGGCCGGGTCAACCGGCTGGTCGCGGCAAAGGTGAGCGCGATTGCCACTTCCTATCCCGATGTGGCCCGGCTGGCGCCCCGGCACCGCGGCAAGGCGCATCTGGTCGGCAATCCGGTGCGCGAAGCGGTGCGCCGCTTACGCGAGCAGCCCTATCCCCTGCTGGAGGGGGATGGCATTTTCCGCGTGCTCGTCACCGGCGGCAGCCAGGGAGCGAGCATATTGTCGCAGGTGGTCCCCGACGGGCTGGCGCTGTTACCGATCAACTATCGCCGCCGCCTTCAAGTGACCCAGCAGGCGCGGGTAGAAGATATTGATGCGGTGCGCGCGAAATATGCCGAACACCAGATTCCCGCCGAACTCGCCACTTACTTGCCCGACATGCCCGAACAACTGGCGTGGGCGCATCTGGTGATTGCGCGCGCGGGCGCGTCGACGCTGGCGGAGCTGACATGTGCTGGTCGCCCGGCGATCCTGGTGCCGCTGCCCGGCGCGACCGATGACCATCAGACGGCGAACGCTCGCGAAATGACGCAAGCGGGCGGGGCCCGCACCATTCAGCAGCCCAATTTCACGGCTGTCGAACTTGCCAAGCAGATGCAAAAGCTGGGCCTGGATCCGGCGGCTCTCGAAAACGCGGCGGGCCGCGCGCGCACCTGCGGCCGTCCCAATGCCACCCGCGATCTTGCCGATCTGGTCGAGAGCCTGGGCGCCCCGGCGAGCATTCTGCCCGTGGGCGCCGCGCGACCGGCCAAATTCGGCGATCAGGCCGCTTATGCATAGGCCGCGGACATGAGGGGTGTCGGCACCGATATCGGCACGATCCACTTTGTCGGCATCGGCGGCATCGGCATGTCAGGCATTGCCGAAGTGATGCATAATCTGGGCTATCGGGTGCAGGGTTCGGACGTTGCAGAAGGCTATGTCATTGCCGCTCTGCGTGCCAAGGGGATTGCGGTGCAGATTGGCCACCGTGCCGATAATCTGGGCGAGGCGGCGGTCGTCGTCACCTCCACCGCGATCAGGCGGGATAATCCGGAGGTTGAGGCCGCCTATGCCCGCCGCCTGCCCGTGGTGCGGCGCGCGGAAATGCTTGCCGAGCTGATGCGGCTCAAATCGACCGTGGCGGTGGCGGGCACCCATGGCAAAACGACGACCACCTCGATGGTGGCGGCCTTGCTGGACGCAGGCGGCGTTGACCCGACCGTCATCAATGGCGGGATCATCAACAGCTATGGTTCGAACGCGCGGCTCGGCGCGAGCGACTGGATGGTGGTGGAGGCGGATGAAAGCGATGGTAGCTTCCTGCGCCTTGACGGCACGATTGCGGTGGTCACCAACATCGATCCCGAACATCTCGACCATTACGGCTCGTTCGATGCGGTGAAGGACGCCTTTGTCGCGTTCATCGAAAACGTCCCCTTTTACGGCGCGGCGCTGCTCTGCCTCGATCATCCTGAAGTGCAGGCGATTTTGCCGCGCGTGCGCGATCGGCGGGTAGTGACCTATGGCTTTGCCGCGCAAGCCGATGTGCGCGGGGTCGACGTCACGCCCGTGCCGGGCGGCAATCGCTTTGACGTGGTGATCCGCGCGCGGGGCGGGGCGGTGCGCACGATTGCGGGCATCGAACTGCCCATGCCTGGCCGCCACAATGTGCAAAACGCGCTGGCAGCGATTGGCGTTGCGTTGGAGCTGAGCATTGCCGATGACACGATCCGGGGCGGCTTTGCGCAATTTGCCGGGGTGAAGCGGCGCTTCACGCGCGTGGGTGATGTAAAGGGCGTCGCGATCATTGATGATTATGCCCACCACCCGGTCGAAATCCGCGCCGTCCTGTCGGCAGCACGCGAAGGGGCAAAGGGGCGCGTGATCGCGGTGATGCAGCCGCATCGCTATTCACGGCTCGGCGCGCTGATGGATGATTTTGCGCAGGCGTTTAACGATGCGGACATCGTTTTCCTAACGCCCGTCTATGCGGCGGGGGAAGCGCCGGTGGAGGGGGTGTCGAGCGCCGCACTTGCCACCGCCATCACTAATCGCGGCCACCGCGCCGTCGCGACGATTGCTGATGTGGACACTTTGGCCCGGCGGCTCGCCGCGCTGATCGAGCCGGGCGATCAGGTGATCTGCCTGGGTGCGGGCGACATCACCAAATGGGCAGCAGGCCTTGCCGATGCGATCGGGGGCGCGGCATGAGCGTGGCCGTAACCCTGCCCAACGTGCGCGGCGCGATGACGGCGGACGCGCCGCTTGCGCCGCTCGTCTGGTTCAAATCGGGTGGCGCGGCGCAGTGGTTGTTCGAGCCCGCCGATGCAGCGGACCTGAGCGCATTTCTGGCCGATCTTGACCCCGCCGTGCCGGTGATGCCGCTGGGGCTTGGCTCCAACCTGATCGTGCGCGATGGCGGTTGGCCGGGCGTGGTGGTGCGGCTAGGCAAGGCGTTCAGCTTTGCGACCGCGCAGGGCAGCGAGCTGGCGTGCGGCGGCGGCACATCGGGTATTTTGGTATCGTCCAATGCGCGCGATGCAGGCGTTGCGGGCCTTGAGTTTTTGCGCAGCATCCCCGGCACGGTTGGCGGCTTTGTGCGGATGAACGGCGGCGCTTATGGCCGCGAGACCGCCGATGTGCTGGTGTCGTGCGTCGTCGTGCTGCGCGACGGCGCGGTCGCGACACTGACCCTGGATCAACTGGGCTATCGCTATCGGCACTCCGCGCTGCCCGAAGGCGCGATTGTGGTTGAGGCGACTTTCGTAGGCACCCCGGGCGACGCCGCCGTCATTCAGGCGGAGATGGACCGGATCGCGGCGGCGCGAGAGGCTTCGCAGCCACTGCGGAGTAAAACCGGCGGCTCGACGTTCAAGAACCCGGACGGGCACAAGGCCTGGGTGCTGATCGACGCCGCCGGATGCCGGGGTTTGCGGATTGGGGACGCACAAGTGAGCGAAAAACACTGTAATTTCCTGCTCAACCTGGGGGCCGCGTCGAGTGCGGACATCGAAGCGCTGGGCGAGGAAGTGCGCGCGCGGGTGAAGGCGACGAGCGGAATCGAATTGGAATGGGAAATCCAGCGGGTGGGGGTGAGCGCATGACCCCCCTCCACGTCGCTGTGTTGATGGGTGGCTGGTCGGCCGAGCGCGCGGTGTCGCTGGCGTCCGGTGCCGGTGTGGCCGATGCGTTGGAATCGCTTGGCCACCGGGTCACGCGGATCGACATGGGCCACGATGTCGCGCTCCGCCTTGCCGAGGCCGCGCCCGACATCGTGTTCAACGCGCTCCACGGTACCCCGGGCGAGGATGGCAGCGTGCAGGGGATGCTCGACCTGATGGGGCTGAAATACACCCATTCGGGGCGGGTCGCCTCGGTCATTGCGATCGACAAGCAGCTGACCAAGATGCTGCTCGTGCCCCACGGCATTCCGATGCCGGGCGGGCGGATTGTGCGCACCGCCGAGCTGTTCGATCGCGATCCGTTGCCGCGCCCCTATGTTCTGAAACCCGTTAATGAAGGATCATCGGTGGGCGTCGCGATTGTCACCGACGAGGGGAATTACGGCAACCCGATCGGCCGCGATACGCGCGGGCCATGGGCCGAGTTTGACGAATTGCTCGCCGAACCCTTTATCCGCGGGCGCGAACTGACCACGGCTGTGCTGGCGGGGCAGGCGCTGGGCGTTACCGAATTGCGGCCCAAAAGCGGTTTTTACGATTATGATGCCAAATATACCGACGGGATGACCGAGCATCTCTATCCCGCGCCCATCCCCGATGACGTCGCGCAGGCGTGCGAGCGGATCGCGATGGAGGCGCACCGGCTGTTGGGGTGCAAGGGTGCCAGCCGCGCCGATTTCCGCTGGGACGACAGCCGGGGTGTGGGCGGGTTGTTCCTGCTGGAGGTGAATACGCAACCGGGCATGACGCCACTCAGCCTGGTTCCCGAACAGGCGCGCCACCGGGGGATGACCTATCCCGCGCTGGTGCAGGCAATTATCGACGATGCGATGCAGGAGGATGCGGCATGAGCAAGACCATCCGCCGGGGCGCGCCACCGGCGCGGCGTCCGGTTCAACCCGGCCGGCGCGTGCCCGCCATCCGTAAACAGTCGATGATCGACCGTGCGCTGCTGATGCTGCCGGTGTCGGAGGCGACGCTGCAACGCATCGCTACCTGGACGATCATGGCGATGATCGCGGCAGGCGGCATTGGTCTATCCACGCTGTTCGGGGTGCCGCAAGCAGCCGGCGTTGCGATTGCTGAGGGGATTGGCGCCGCTGGTTTCCGGGTTGAGCGGATCGAGGTGACGGGTGCGCGCCGCCTGAACCCAATGGCGGTTTATGCAAGCGTCACCGATCAGAAATCACGGGCGATGCCGCTCGTCAGCCTGAGCGAAGTGCGCGCCCGGTTAAAGCGCAATGGCTGGGTGGCCGATGCGCAAGTCTCGCGCCGCTTGCCCGACAAGCTTGTCATCCATATTGTCGAGCGCAAACCCGCCGCCGTCTGGCAGCATGAGGGCGAGCTTGCGCTGATCGACGCTGACGGCGTGCCGCTTGAACGGGTCAGCGCTGACAAATTGCCGCCGCTGCCGCTATTGGTGGGTGACGGCGCGAACAAGCAGATGCGCGCCTTTGACGCGTTGATGGCGGGCACACCCGCGCTGCGCCCGTTGGTAAAGGCGGCAAGCTGGATCGGTGACCGTCGCTGGAACCTGTTGTTCGCAACCGGTGAAACACTGGTGCTGCCAGAGGATAACGCGCAGGCCGCATTGCTGAAATTCGCGGAATTGGACAGCAATCGCCGCTTGCTGGGGCAAGGGTTGTTGCGGTTCGACATGCGCGATCCGACCCGGTTCGTCTTGCGGCTGCCGGAGGCGGGTGGCGCGCGCGCAATTACGGACACATCGGCTGCGTCGATCACCGACCGGGCAAGCAGGAGCGAGGCATAATGGCAAAGGTGGCATCCGACGAACTGATTACTGCGCTCGACATTGGATCGTCCAAAGTATCCGCCATGATCGCGCAGCGCGTCGCGGGTGGTGAGCTGATCGTGCTTGGGACAGGGCAGCGCGAAAGCCGGGGGGTCAAACGCGGTTACATCGCCGATATGGGCG
Source organism: Sphingomonas sp. (assembly GCA_013822915.1). Classification (GTDB taxonomy): domain Bacteria; phylum Pseudomonadota; class Alphaproteobacteria; order Sphingomonadales; family Sphingomonadaceae; genus Sphingomonas. Next base: position 14,137 of record PNLG01000113.1, read on the forward strand.
CGACCGAGGTGGCCGTGCGCGAAGCGGTGGAACAGGCGGAGCGGATTGCCGGGCTGAACATCGAAAATGTTTGGGTCGGTTTTTCGGCGGGCGGGCTGGTGTCGGACGTTGCCTCGGTCGAGGTTGATCTGGGCGGCCACCGCGTCGAACAGGCCGATATTGACGCGCTGCTTCAGGGCGCGCGCGAATCGATTGAACCGGCGGGCCGGATGGTGCTGCACGCGCAGCCCACGCTTTACACGCTCGACCGGGTGACGGGGGTGAAAAACCCGCTGGGCCTCCACGCCGACCGGCTGGGCGTCCATGTTCATGTCGTCGCGGTTGACGGTTCGCCGGTGCGCAACCTGGATCTGTGCGTGCGGTCGGCGCATCTGGAAGTGAAGTCGATCGTGGCCTCGCCGCTGGCCACGGGTATGGCTTGTTTGTCGGATGAGGAACGCGAGCTTGGCGTCGCGCTGGTCGAACTGGGGGCGGGGATCACCAATGTGTCGCTGTTTGCCGGCGGAATGCTCGTCGGGTTAACGTCGATTCCGGTCGGGGCGGCGGACATTACCGATGACATCGCCAGCGCCTTTGGCACCCGACGTGCGCAAGCTGAGCGGATGAAATGTTTTCACGGGTCCGCCAACGCATCGCCGCGCGATAATCATGAAATGATCGACGTTGCACCGATTTCGGTCGAGGATGACAGCGGCGATGGCGTGCGGATCACCCGCGCACAGCTGATCTCGGTCATCCGGCTGCGGCTTGAGCATTTGATGGCTGAAATCCGCCGCGCGCTTGGTGAACTTGGCTTTGACGGGCCGGTTGGGCGGCAAGTGGTGCTGACCGGCGGCGGCGCGGAGTTGAACGGGATTGCCGACTATGCACAGGCTGCTCTTGGCCGGTCGGTCCGGGTTGGGCGGCCGCGCCGGTTGACCGCCTTGCCAGAGGCGCATTCGGGTCCTGGCTTTGCAACGCTTGCTGGGCTTGCTCATTATGCGGCGTCCAATCCCGTTGATCTGCGCACCTTGCCAGCACCGGATCAGGTCGTTCATCGCGCGCGCGGATTGGGCTGGATCACGCGCGTGATCCGGGCGGTTCAGGCAAATTATTAAAGAAATGAGACAGCGCGGGCGATTTTGTCTAGAGTCACCCCGATGTTCGTGCAAACAAGGTCGTTAATAAAAACCGGCCCCACTGTCCCGGGCGATGAAAATGGGGGCAAAGCGGAGACAGGGCGATGAGTATCGAATTTCTTCCATCTGATGTTGATGAACTCACACCGCGGATTGCGGTGGTGGGCGTTGGCGGTGCGGGCGGCAACGCGATCAGCAACATGATGCGCGCCGGTGTTCAGGGTGTCGATTTCCTCGTCGCCAATACTGATGCTCAGGCGCTCAAACAATCAAATGCGCCACAGCGGGTGCAGCTGGGCGCCAAGATTACGCAGGGGCTTGGCGCGGGGTCGCGCCCCGAAATCGGCCGCGCGGCGGCAGAGGAAACGATCGAGTCGATCACCAAGCTGCTTGAGGGCGCGCATATGTGCTTCATCGCGGCCGGCATGGGCGGCGGCACCGGCACGGGCGCGGCGCCCGTGATCGCAAAGGCCGCGCGCGACATGGGTATCCTGACCGTCGGCGTCGTCACTAAACCCTTCTCGTTCGAAGGCAATCGCCGCGCCAAGAGTGCCGAGGCCGGCATCGAAGAACTTCAGAAATATGTCGATACGCTGATCGTTATTCCGAACCAGAATCTGTTCCTGATCGCCAATGCCAACACGACGTTCAAGGAAGCGTTCGAAATGGCGGATGAAGTGCTGCAACAGGGGGTCCGCGGGATCACCGACCTGATGGTCATGCCCGGCCTCATCAATCTCGACTTTGCCGATGTCCGTTCCGTCATGCAGGAAATGGGCAAGGCAATGATGGGTACGGGCGAAGCCGATGGCGATGACCGCGCCATCGTTGCCGCGCAAAAGGCGATCAATAATCCGCTGCTCGACGGCGTCAGCATGCAGGGGGCAAAGGGCGTGATTATCTCGATCACGGGGGGCGAGGATATGCGCCTGCTCGAAGTCGATGAGGCAGCCAACCATATTCGCGAACTGGTCGATACCGATGCCAATATCATTTGGGGATCGGCATTTAACACTGCACTCGATGGCAAAATCCGTGTCTCGGTGGTCGCAACCGGGATTGAGGCGGATGTTCCAGCCGCTGTCGTGCCGGAGGCGCCCCGCAGTTTCAGCTTTGCAGCCCCGCGCCCCATTGCCGAGCCGGTTGCCGCCGCGCCGGTCGCTGCCGCGGCAGATGACGTAGCCGTGGTGCCAGCCGCGCCTGTTGAAGCCGGAGATGTCCTGCCTCAGGACGATGTTGCCGCCGATGAGTTGGTGCTGGGCAGCGATGAC
>PNLG01000458.1 GCA_013822915.1 Sphingomonas sp.
GCTGTCGCCATTGGCTGCAACGCTGGGCGGCGCGGTGCTGGCGCTGTTGGTTGGCGCAGCGGCGTGGGCACTTTATGGCGGGCTGCGGCTGCGGGCTGAGGCGGCGGCGGCGCGCGCGATGAGCGAGCGGCTGGGCGCGATGCTCGACGCATCGCCCGCCCTTGCCGCGATCGTGCATGGCGATGGCCGCGTCGAAATGCCCGATCAGCTCGCGGATTGGTTCGGCATCGTCGGTCCCGTCCGGTTTCTAAGCGATTTGCGCGCTGGCGATTCCGGGCTGAGCGAGGGCGATCTTGCCGCGCTGAGCGATGACATCGCGGTAGTGCAGCGCGTCGCCAAGCCCTTTGCGCGGGCGGTGCAGCCGATCGGGGGGGCACGCACGCTAATGGTGCAGGGGCAGCGGGCGATGCGCGCGGTCAGGGCGCCGGGTGCGGTTATTCTGTGGGTGAGCGATGAGACCGAGCGCGAGGCCGTTATCGCGCGCTTGCGGGTCGAGGCGGCGCAGCTCCACGCCGCGTTTGACGCGCTGACCGGGCTGATCGAGGCCGCACCGATGCCGATGTGGTATCGCACCGCCGATTTGCGGCTGGGTATGGTCAATTCGGCCTATGCCGATGCGGTAGAGGCGCGCGACGCCGATGATGTGATCGCACGCGGGCTGGAGCTGATCGAAGGTATCGGCACTGACGGACCGCTCACCACAGCGCTCTCCGCCCGCGATTCGGGGCGCGCGCAGTCGCAGACGATCCCTGCCACGATTCGCGGCGCGCGCCGGATGCTGAACGTGTTTGATGTGCCCTTGCCCGGTGGTGGGGTGGCGGGGTTTGCGGTTGATATCGAGGAGCTGGAGCAGGCCCGAGCGACGATCAAACGCTTTGGCGAGGCGCAGCGGGCGATGCTCGACCGGCTGTCGGCCGGGGTCGCGCAATTCGGCGCCGACCGTGCGCTTGCGTTTTGCAACCAACCATTTTGCCGACTGTTTGCGATGAAGCCGGAATGGCTTGCCGACCGGCCAGAGTTTGACCGGGTGCTCGACCGGATGCGCGAGGCTGGGCGCTTGCCTGAAGCACGCGATTTTCCGGGGTGGAAGGCGGAGCGGCGCGACTGGTTCATGGCGACGGACGGCCAGATTGAGGAGCAATGGCATTTGCCGGGCGGCGCGCATCTGCGGGTGGTGGCGCAAACGCTGCCCGATGGCGGAATGTTGCTGATTTTTGAGGATCGGACCGAACAGGTCCAGCTCGCCAGCGCGCGCGACACGCTGCTGCGGGTGCGGACCGCCACGTTCGATTCGCTTGCCGAGGCGCTGGGCGTGTTCGCGGCAGACGGCCGCTTACAGCTCTGGAACAGCAAATTTCGCGCGACCTTTGGCTTTGAGGAGGAATTTCTGGCGGGCCATCCGCGTGTTGATGCGCTGGCGCAGGCGGCGGGGGCCAGGCTTGCTGCGCCGGGCAAGGCCGTTCTAATGAGCGAGATGATCCGGTCGGCAACGCTCGATCGGCAACAGCGCGGCGGATCGCTCGCCTTTGCCGATGGGCGCTCGTTTGACTTTGCGGCGGTGCCGCTCCCCGACGGCAATGCGCTGTTCACCATGCTTGATGTGTCGGACAGCCGCCGGATCGAGGCAGCACTTCGCGACCGCAACGACGCGCTGGAGGCGGCGGACCGCGTGAAAACCGCCTTTGTCGCGAATATGAGCTATGAACTGCGCACTCCGCTCACGTCGATCAGTGGCTTTGCCGAGATGCTGAACCAGGGCTATGGCGGCGCGCTCTCGCCCGACGCGGTCGATTATGTTGCGGCAATCCTGCAGTCAGTGGACCGGCTGACCGTGCTGGTCGATGATGTGCTGGACCTGACGCAAAGCGATGCGGGGTTGAAGGTAGAGGCGAGCGCCGATGTCGCGCTGGAACCTGTGCTGCGCGCGGCAGCCGCCAAGGTTGCAGACGGGGTGAAGGCGCAGGCGCTGGACTTTGCGGTCGAGATTGATGCGTCGCTGGGAAGCGTGCCCGGCGATACCGCGCGGTTGACGCAAGTGGTTGAAAATATGCTGCGCCACGCACTGTCGGGCACGCCCGCGCGCGGTCGCGTGTTGCTCCACGGGGATGGGGATGATGCGACCGCGCGGATTATCGTGTCCGACGATGGGCGGGGCATGACGAGTAAGGCCATTGCGCGCGCTTTTGACCGCTTTGCCGAGCCCGCCGCAACGCGGGGTGGCGAGCGGGCACTGGGGCTTGGCCTGCCGATCGCCAAGCAGTTTGTCGAGGGCCATGGCGGCACGATCGAACTGGTGTCGGAGCGGGGGCAGGGCACCGCGATTACCGTGCGCTTGCCGCGCCGGGTCGGCGGGGCGCCCCGCTGATGTTGCTCGTCGACCACGCGGCGTCGGCGGCGTTTGGCGCGTCGCTGGCCGAACGGGTGCGGCCGGGCGATGCCATTACGCTTGCCGGACCGCTTGGCGCCGGCAAGACCAGCATCGCCCGTGGATTGTTGGGCGCGCTGGGGCTGGTCGGCGACGCGCCAAGCCCGAGTTTCGCAATCGTTCAGCCCTATGCCCCGCCCGAAGTGCGCCTGCCGGTGCTGCACGTCGACCTTTATCGCATTACGGATGCGGCCGAACTGGACGAGCTGGGACTGCATGACGCGGCTGATGAAGCAGTGCTGATTGTCGAATGGCCCGAGCGGGCAGGACCGGGTTATTGGCCGCATGCCCTGTCGCTTGAAATTGCGATTGTCGGCGATGCCCGCCGCTTGACAGCACGAGTGCCGCAGGCTTGGGAAGCGCGATGGCCGATCCCTTGATGCTGCCCGCGCACATCCGCGCTTTCCTCGACACCCAAGGCTGGGCTAGCGCGGAAATCACACCGGTTGCGGGTGATGCGTCGTTCAGGCGCTATTTCCGCGTGCGCGTGGGCGGGCGCTGCGCCATCCTGATGGATGCGCCCCCGCCCGAGGACCCCGCGCCCTTCGTCGCGCTGGCCGAGTGGCTGGGCGCGCGCGGGTTTGCCGCCCCGCAGGTTCAGGCAGAGGACCGGGCGCATGGCCTGGTCCTGATCGACGATCTGGGCACGGACCGGATGCGCGAAGCCGTCGATGCCGATCCGCGCCGTGCGCCCGCGCTTTATCGCGCTGCCGTCGATACGCTGATCGCTCTGCATCGCGAGGCGCCGCCATCGGTCGCCGCCTATGACGGAGCGGCGTTGCTCGATCGTGCGATGCTGCTCGCCGATTGGTATTGTCCGGCGGTTGGCATTGCGCCTGACCGGGCCGGGTATGAAGCGGCATGGAGGGCGGTGTTGCCGCTGGCAGAACCTGGGCGCCCAGTGCTGGCACTGCGCGATTATCACGCCGAAAACCTCATGATTCTGCCGGGCGGGCGGGTTGGCCTGCTCGATTTTCAAGACGCGATGCTGGGCCATCCCGCTTATGATCTGGTTTCGTTGCTTCAGGATGCGCGCCGCGACGTCGAACCCGAAATTGCCGCAGAAATGCTTGGCCATTATTGTGCCGCCACCGGCATGGGGGCGGATTTCATCGCCGCTTATCACGTGCTGGGCGCGCAGCGGAACGCGCGGATCATCGGCGTGTTCACCCGGCTTTGGCAGCGCGATGGCAAGGATCGCTATCCGCCGCTGTGCCCCCGCGTCTGGCGCTACCTGGAGCAGGATCTGGTGCATCCGGCACTCGCGCCGGTCAAGGCATGGTTTGATGCGGCCATCCCGTCACGCCTGCGCGGCAATCCGATGTTGCTGCGCATATGACTGCGCGCAAGACGCTGGCGCTGCGCCCTAATCCGTCGGCCCTCGTGCCCCGCACCGCCATGGTGATGGCGGCCGGGCTTGGCAAGCGGATGCGCCCGCTGACCGCCACGCGCCCCAAGCCGCTGGTCGAAGTGGCAGGCAAACCGCTGATCGACCATGTGTTTGACCGGTTGTGCGCCGCCGGGGTCAAGCGCGCGGTCGTCAATGTCCATTACCTGGCCGACGCGCTGGAGGCGCATCTGGCCCGGCGGTCCTGTGGCATCGACATTGCCATTTCGGACGAGCGTGCGCAGTTGATGGAAACGGGCGGCGGGCTGGTTCAGGCGCGCGCGCTGATTGGAGATGAGCCGTTCCTGACCGTCAACAGCGACAATTTGTGGATCGACGGCCCGGTTGATGCAATTCGCCAACTTGCGGCGGCGTGGGACGCGGTGGCCATGGACGCGCTGTTGCTGATGGTGCCGCTTGCGCGCGCGCATTGCCATGCGGGGCTGGGCGATTTCCACCTTGACCCGGCGGGCCGGATCACCGGGCGGCGCAAGCCGGGACGGCCCGCGCCGTTCGTTTGGACCGGCGTGCAAATTCTCTCGCCGCGCCTGATCGCCGATTGGCCGCAGGGGCCGTTTTCGACCAATATTTTCTGGGACCGTGCGATTGCGGCGGGTCGGGCCCATGGCATCGTCCATAGCGGCTTGTGGTTTGACGTTGGCACGCCGGCGGCGATTGCGCGGACCGAGGCGATCCTTGCCGATGGTTGATCGCCGCGGCCCCCCGTGGTGAGGCCGCGGGGCGAGCCAGCGCTGTTCACGATCCCGGCGCATCGGGCCTTTGCCGATGCGCTGGCGGCCGGGCTGATCCGGCGCACGGGTGGGGATATGATGGCGCTTGCGCGTGCGCTGATCCTCCTGCCCAATCAGCGCGCGGTGCGGGCGGTCACCGACGCATTTGTGCGGGCCAGCGGCACGGGGTTGCTGCTGCCACGGATGGTCGCGATCGGGGATGCGGACCCAGCCGACCGGATTGGCGCGGCAATCGACCCGGTCGACGACCCCGAACCGACCCCGCCTGCAATTTCGCCGCTTGCCCGGCGGATGATCCTCGCACGGCTGGTGGGAGAGGCGCGGGCGCGCAGCGGCAATCCGGTTGACGCGGCGGAGGCGTTGCGGCTGGCGGGCAGCATCGCGACAACGCTTGACCAATTGCTGATCGAGGAAGTGGCGCCCGACACGCTGCTCGCGCTCGATGTGACTGCCGAGCTTCAGGATCATTGGCAGCGCGCGCTGGCGCTGTTTGCCGACGTCATGAGCCACTGGCCCGGCGAACTGGCGCGGCGCGGCGAAATTGATCTTGCCGATCGGCGGGCGCGCTTGCTGGGCAAGATGGGCGCGCGCTGGCGAGGGCAGCCGCCCTCAGGGCTGATCTGCGCGGCGGGTATTTCATCGGCAGCGCCAGCGCTTGCCCGCCTGCTCCGGGTGGTTGCCGACCTGCCGGGGGGACTGGTGGTGTTCCCCGATCTGGCGCTGTCGATGCCGGAGGAGGAGTGGCAGGTGCTCGGGCCGCATCCCGAGACGAACACAGGCGATCGGCGGGCACCACGCCCGATCGAGACTCACCCGCAGTATCAGCTCAAGCTGTTGCTGGACCGCATGGGCTATAACCGGGCCGAAGTCGCCTTGTGGCGCGATGGCGGGGGCCATGACGCCACCGCCGTGCGCGGTCGCGCGATTGCGCAGGCATTCGCCCCGGCGGCGTTCACGGGCAAATGGACGTCGCTATCGGCGGAGGCGCGCCGCCTGTCCGATGTGCGTGTGGTCGAACTTGCGACGCCAGCGGAGGAAGCGCAGGCGATCGCGCTGGCTTTGCGCGAAGTTGTTGAAACGCCGGGGCGCACGGGTGCGCTGGTCACGCCCGATCGCGGGCTTGCCCGCCGGGTGGCAGCGCATCTGGCGCGGTGGGGCATCGCGGTTGACGACAGCGCGGGCGCGCCGCTGGCGCTGACTGCACCCGGCACGGCGTTGATCGCACTGGCCGAAGCGGCGACGCAGGACTTTGCGCCTTTGCCCTTGCTTGGGTTGCTCAAGCATCCGCTGGTGAACGGGGGGGGCGCGCGGCTTGCCTGGCTGGAGGGCGTGCGCGCGCTCGACCTTGCGCTGCGCGGTCCGCGCCCGGCACCGGGACTTGACGGGATTGACCAGCATCTGCGCGAGGGCGATGCACGCACCGCGCGCGAGCGCGCGAATGCCGCGCCATGTTGGTCGCAGGCGCGCGATCTGCTTGACCCAATAGCGAAAGGCTTTGCAGCAGGGGAGCAACCATTGCCCGTGTGGATCGCGTTGCTGCGCGATGGCGCGACGGCGTTGTGCGGGGAGGCGCTATGGTCCGGCGTCGCGGGGCGCGCCGCCGCCGATCTTTTGGCCGTGCTCGAGGAGGAGGGGGCGCATGGCCCGCCACGGGTTGCGCCTGCCGCGCTCGCCCCGCTGCTGTCCCTGTTGATGCAGGAAGTCGCGATCCGGCCGCCGCAGGGGGGGCATCCGCGCCTGGCGATTTACGGGTTGATCGAAGCGCGGCTCCAGACCGCTGACCTGATGATTATGGGCGGGTTGAACGAGGCGATTTGGCCGGGCGAGCCGGTGCCCGATCCCTGGCTTGCGCCGCGCATCCGCACCGAGCTTGGTCTGCCGGGACTTGACCGGCGGGTGGGGCTGGCCGCGCATGATTTTGCGAGCGCCCTTGGCGCGCCGATGGTGTTGCTCAGCCGTGCGCGCCGTGATGCGGACGGGCCCAGCATTGCCTCGCGCTTTCTGCTCCGGCTGGAGGCGATGACCGGCGGCTTGCCGCGCGATCACCGGCTGGCGGCATGGGCGCGCAGCCTTGACGATCAATCCCCGCCACAGCCCGCCGGTCGCCCCGCGCCCAACCCGGCGAGCACGCTGCGCCCGCGCCAGATTTCGGTGACGCGCGTCGACACGTTGCTGGCTGATCCCTATTCATTCTACGCGGCCCAGATCCTGAAGCTGAACCCGCTTGATTCGGTCGATGCGGATCCAACCCCGGCGTGGCGCGGGACCGCCGTGCACGACATTCTTCAGCAATGGGCCGAACAGGATGATTTCGACCCGGGAGCGCTTGTCGCTCGCGCGCGCGCTCTGTTTGCAAATGCTCGTCAGCACGCCGTGTTGCGCGCGCTTTGGCAGCCCCGGCTGATCGAGGCGATCAGCTGGATTGCCGACGAAACTGCCGCCAACGCAGAGCAGGGGCGCCGGGTGATCGCAGTCGAGCGACAGGGCGAGGCCGAGGTAGCGGGCGTGCGCCTGCGCGGTCGGTTCGACCGGATTGACCAGTGCGCCGATGGCAGCCTGGTGATTGTCGACTATAAAACGGGCGAGGCGCCCGCGACGGCGGCGGCAGTCGCTGGCTTCAGCCTTCAGCTCGGGCTGCTCGGGTTGATTGCCGAACGCGATGCGACACTGGGCATTACGGGTCCGGTGAGCGGCTTTGAATATTGGTCTTTGGCCAAAAATGGGGACCAATTCGGCAAAATCACCTCGCCCGTCTCGCCCGCCGGCGCGCGAAATACCATTCCGACGGCGGACTTTCTGCCAAAAACTCTGGGCCATTTCACTGACGCCGCAGCCGAGTGGTTGCTGGGGGAGGCGCCTTTCACACCCAAATTGCATCCGAAATATGCGCGTTATACCGACTATGACCAGTTGATGCGGCTTGACGAATGGTATGGTCGTGGCTGAGTGGGGTGGCTTGCCGACGCTGATCGGCGATCAGGCGCGCGCGAGCGTGCCGACCGATCACATCTGGCTCGCTGCATCAGCGGGCACGGGCAAGACCCAAGTACTCGCCGCGCGCGTGTTTCGCTTGCTGCTGCGCGGGACAGAGCCGGGCGCGATCCTGTGCATTACTTTTACCAAGGCGGGCGCCGCCGAAATGGCCGGGCGCATTGCCGAACGGCTGGCGGCATGGGTCCGAATGCCGGGTGATGCGCTGGGCCGTGATCTGGCGGCGCTTGGCGAGCGACCGACGCCGGAATTGCTGGCGCGGGCGCGCACGCTTTTTGCCAAGCTGCTTGACGCGCCGGGCGGGGGCATTCGTATCTCGACGATCCATGGCTTTTGCCAGAGCCTGCTCGCTGCGTTTCCGGTAGAAGCCGGGCTGGTGCCGGGGTTTCGTCCGATCGAGGGGCGCGATGAGGAAGCGCTGGCGCGCCTTGTGCTGGCCGACGTCCTGAACGCTGCCGAACGCGATGGGCGCGCGTGGTTGATCGACGCAGTCGCCGCGCTCAGCCTGCGGCTGGGGGAGGGGGGGGCGGAGGATTTCCTGCGGCAGTGCGCGCGTGATTCGGCCGCGTTGGCGGAATTGCCCATCGGGATTCAGGCGTGTGTGCGCGGCGCGTTGGGGCTGCAGAAAGAGACGATCGGCGATCCGTTGATCGACGCATGCCGGGACGCAGCGTTCGACCTCGCCGCTGTACGGCGGCTGGCGGCGGCAAACCGGGCCGCGGGCGGCGTGATCGCGACCCGGCATGCCGAAATCGCCGAGCAATGGATCGCGGCATTGGCGAAGGATCGACCGGCGATGCTGAAGGGGCTCGTCTCGCTGGGTTTCAAGGCCGATGGTGATCCGCGCATCATCTCGGCCAAGCTGACCAAGGCTGATCCCGACTATGCCGGGCTGGTGATGCGGGTTGCGACCGCGTGCCGCGATTTGCTCGATCGCCAGGCCCAGCTCGCCTATGCTGATTTGCTGGCACAAGGGCTGGCGGCGGGCCGCGCTTATGCGGCGGCGTATGTGCTGGCAAAGCGGCGGCTGGGGGTTGCTGATTTTGATGATCTGATCCGCACGACGCTCGCGCTGCTGAAACAGCCAGGCATGGGGGCCTGGGTCCGCTACAAGCTTGATCTGACGACCGAGCATGTGCTGGTCGATGAAGCACAGGACACTAATCTTCGGCAGTGGGAGATCGTTGATGCCATCGTCGATGAGTTTTTCGCTGGCGCGGGCACGCGCAGCGATGCGCGCACCCTGTTCGTGGTCGGCGATCACAAACAGGCGATTTTCGGCTTTCAGGGCACTGATCCTGCCAATTTTAGCTGGGCGGAGGGGCATTTTGAAAGGCGCGCCCGGGCCGCCCGCGATGAGGCCGAGGATGAAGGCACGCCGTTTCACCGCCTTGCCCTGACGCACAGTTTTCGCTCGACGCAACCGGTGCTCGATTTCGTCGATGCAAGCCTTGTCCAGTTGCCCGCCCCCGGCCTGGGATTGTTTGCGGATACCATGCCTCATGTCAGCAAAGTACCCGGGCCCGGCCAAGTGGTGCTGTGGCCGCCGGCCGTCGCGGTAAGCAAAGACACGTCCGACGACGCAGTGGCCGATGATGCCAATCAGATCCTCGCCGAACGGATCGCTTTGCAGATCAAGGCATGGCTTGACCCCGCCGACCCCATGATGCTGGCGTCAAGGGGTCGCGCGCTCCAGCCGCAGGATGTGATGGTGCTGGTGCAGCGCCGGGGGAAGCTCGCGGGCCGGATCGTCGCGCGGCTCCATGCGCAAGGCGTGCCGGTGGCGGGCGTCGACCGGTTGCGGCTGAACGCGCCGCTCGCGGTGCAGGATTTGCTGGCGGCGCTGCGCTTTGCGTCGCAGCCCGATGATGACCTGTCGCTGGCGAGCGTGCTGGTGTCGCCGTTGATGGGATGGACGCAGGAGGAATTGCTGGCGGCGGCGGCTCCGCGCTCGACCAGCCTGTGGCGGCATTTGCGCGCGCACCAAAGCGACGAACGGCTGGCGCTGCTTTATGACCTGTTGGCGCGGGCTGATCTCGCGACCCCCTATCAATTGCTGGAGCATATGCTGTCGGGGCCGTTTGACGGTCGGCGCAAGCTGATCGGGCGGTTGGGGGCGGAGGCGCGCGACCCGATCGACGAATTGCTCAACGCCGCACTTGAATTTGAAGCGTCGGCAACCCCCGCGCTTCAGGCGTTTCTGGACTGGTTCGATCGCGGCGATGTTGACGTGAAGCGCGATTCGTCCAAGCCGCTTGATGCGGTGCGCGTGATGACGGTGCACGGCGCCAAGGGGTTGCAGGCCCCGCTCGTCATACTGGCCGATGCCTGTGTCGATCCGGCGACGGCGCCCAGATCGTTGCTGCGCTGGTCGCTGGATGACAAGCGCGATCCTGTTCCGATCTTTCGACCCAAGGCGCAAGAGCAAGGCGCGGCGTTGACGGCATTGCTCAACGACGCGCGGCAGCGCGAGCTGTCGGAGCATTGGCGGCTGTTTTATGTGGCGGCGACGCGGGCGGAGGAAGTGCTGGTCATAGCGGGGGCGCTAGGCCCACGGGCGAGGGGCGTGCCCCCCATCAATAGCTGGTATAGCGCCGCCGATCGCACGTTTTCCGCACTGGGGCTGGCGGGGAGCGGGGAGGTGCGGATGTTTTGCGGACATGCGCCGCAGCTGCCGGTCCCGGTGCGATCCAAGCCACTGGCGCGCACCGTACTCGACGCTCCGCTTCCCCCATGGGCGCGCGTTGCAGCGCCGGGCGAAGCGCGACCGTCCCGCCCATTGGCGCCATCGGCACTCGGGATTGATGCGGTGACCGACCCGCCCGCGACACCGGCCTTGCGGGTGGCAGCGGCGCGGGGGCGGCTGGTTCATGCCCTGCTGGAACGATTGCCCGCCGTCTCTGCCAGCGACCGGGCGAGTGCCGCCGACCATTGGCTCCTCCACGCAGCAGGCATTGCCGATGCGGCCCAGCGTGCTGCATTGATCCGCGATGTGACGTCGGTGCTGGACGATCCCGCGTTCGCTGACGTGTTCGGCCCCGATGCCTTGACCGAGGCACCGATCGCCGCCACGATCGACGGCGGTTTAACGGTATCAGGGACCGTCGACCGTTTGCTCATCCAGCCCGACCGGGTGCGCGTGGTGGATTTCAAGACCGGACGGCGGGCGCCGACGACGGTCGACGAGATCCCGTCCTATCACTTGCGGCAAATGGCCGCTTATGCGGCTGCGTTGGCGGCGATCTTCCCTGATCGGGCGGTGGAGGCATCGCTGCTCTATACCGCCGCCCCGGTCCTGTTCACGATTCCGCCTCCGCTGCTCGCGCGGCACAAGCCGGGCTTTGAGGGCGATGAGCAAAGCTTGTCACCTCCTGCTTGAGTGCGCGTAACAAACCCTTAAGTTGATCCGTAATCGGCGCATCGCTGATGATAGGAGTTCCCACTGACATGCCCACCATTGCCATTTCCGACACGAGTTTTGACGCCGACGTGCTGCAGGCGGAAAAGCCTGTTCTAGTTGACTTTTGGGCTGAATGGTGTGGGCCGTGCAAAGTCATTGGCCCGAGCCTTGAAGAAATTGCGGACGAGCTTGCCGACCAGGTAACGATCACCAAGGCTAATCTGGACGATGCGCCCGATGCCGCGACGAAGTATGGCATTCGCACCATCCCCAATCTGGTGCTGTTCAAGGGCGGGCAGGAGGTTGCGCGGTTCAGCCGTGCAGCGCCCAAAAGCCAGTTGAAGGCATGGCTGGAGGGTAATCTCTGATCGCTTGCCATCAACTCCGGTAATCGGCGTTGATGCTGATATAGCCATGGGTCAGGTCGCACGTCCAAATGGTCGCGCGGCCTGATCCGATACCCAGATCGACGCCGATGTCGATCTCGTCGCCCTTCAGATGCGCGGTAACCGGCGTTTCGTCATAATCGGCGACGGCGAGGCCATTGGCCGCCACTTGCGTCGTCCCGAAGCGGATCGACAGCCGGTCGCGGTCGGCGGGTTCGCCCGCCTTGCCAACGGCCATCACCACGCGGCCCCAATTGGCATCCTCGCCCGCGATCGCTGTCTTCACAAGCGGCGAATTGGCGATCGACATGCCGATCCGATGGGCCGACCTGTCCGATTCGGCGCCGGTCACGTCGATGCGGATGAACTTCGTCGCGCCCTCGCCGTCGCGCACAACCAGATGCGCAAGGTCCAGGCATAGCGCATGAAGTGCTGCTCGGAACGCGTCGGCGCCGGGGGACTCGGCATCGACGAGCGGGGCGTTCCCCGCCTTGCCCGTGGCGAATGCCAGCACCGTGTCGCTGGTCGACGTATCGCTGTCGACCGTGATGCACGAAAAGCTCGCATGGTTTGCATCGGCCAATGCACGTTGCAGGAATGCCGAGTCGACCGCCGCATCGGTGAAGATGAAGCCCAGCATCGTCGCCATGTCGGGGGCGATCATGCCCGACCCCTTGATGATGCCGACCAGGTTCACCTGTGTGTCGCCGATGATGGCGCTGGTCGCGGCTCCCTTGGGGAACGTATCGGTGGTACCGATGGTGCGGGCGGCATCCTCCCAATTGCACGGCGGCGCAATGAAGGCCGCATCAAGCCCTGCCTCGGCCTTGGGCACGGGGAGCGCGGTGCCAATCACACCGGTTGAGGCAACAAACACCTCGGTCGGCGCGCAGCCGAGGTGCCCGACGACGCGCGCGACAATTGCCTCCACCGCGACGCGGCCCCGGGCCCCGGTAAAGGCATTGGCATTGCCCGCATTGACTACCAGCGCCCGCGCGCGGCCATTGCTCAGCGCGGCACGGCACCATTCGACTTCGGGAGAGGGGCATTTGCTGGTCGTGGTCACGCCCGCGACGGTGGTGCCGGGGCTCAATTCTGCAAAGGTCAGGTCGCAGCGCCCCCAATCCTTATAGCCTGCGCGTGCAACACGCACTGTGACGCCTGCCATTGCGGGCATGGTGGGGAAGGGGCGCGCAAGCGGAGAGGCGGTAGATGACATCGCGATGGGCTCTGGAGTAGGATGTGAAGGTCGCGGTAAAGCTGCAAAGGCAAAGGGGTTGTTATCGTGGTGGAGATGGAACGCAAGGCGATGTTGCTGAAATCGGTGTTGCTCGGCGCGGTCCTGGCGGCGCTGATCGCGGCGGATGCGGCTGATGCGCAAACCCAGCGGCGGACGACCGGGCGCTCATCGGCTGCCGGTGCCAAGCCAGCGGCCAAAGTCACGCCCCCCGCGCCCGCTGCGGTTGCGCCCGCCCCGGTCGACAGCGGCACGCCGCCACAGCCGATCGGCAGTGTCGCCGATTGGTTCCCCGCCGATGCTTATCCGCCGCAGGCGCGCGCGGCGGGGCAGGAGGGGCGCACCGCGTTCGCACTCGATATCGACGCGCTCGGTCGCATCACCCAGTGTCGCGTGCTGCAGAGCAGCGGGTCTGACCTGCTCGATTCGGCGACGTGCACGCAAGCAATTATCAATGGCCGGTTTCGCCCGGCGCGCGACGCCGCGGGCAAGCCGGTGGCGCGTGCGTGGCAGTCCTCAATGCGCTGGCAACTCGCCGAACGCGCAACCGATGAGTGAGGCGGTGGATGAGGCGCACCAGTCCGACCGGCCTGTCGAGCCCGCAAGGGCTGTGTCGCGCGCGGCGGCAACGCGCAATCAGCCGGGTGCAGCGGAGCTTGTTGTCATGCTCGTCGGTGTTTTTGCGATTGTTGCGCTCGCCCTGTTCGGGTTTCTGATCGCCCCAACAATTGAGTATCTGGCAAAGCACGCGCCCTCGATTGCGCCAGTGCGCAGTGATAGTGACCGCGCTGCTGCGCCGTTTGCCAAGGCACGGCTTCGATCAGACTTGGCCGAGGTTTTTACCGAGGATTTTTATCCCGCCGCCGCCAAGCGAGCCGGGATTGAGGGGCGCACCGTAATGTCGCTGTCGGTTGATCGAACCGGCACGGTTACCGATTGCAAAGTGACGAGCAGCAGCGGCGATGCCGGTATCGATGCCGTAACCTGCCGGTTATCGGTCGATCGTGTGCGCTATGACCCGGCGTGCGACGGCGCGGGACGCCCGGTTGCGAGCCTGCAATCGCTGGCGGTGCGATGGCAATTGAGCGAGTGATAAGCGATCACCGCGCGAAACAATAGCATTGGACGTGCGTGCTTGGGATGCTTATGTGCCTGTTGGCTCGTAATCGGAATGTCATGAACTTACTGCTGCTCCTTTCGGCAATGCTGTCTGCGCTTTCGGGCGTTGGGGGCACTTTGCGCGCTGGGGAGCCCTATGCGCTTGCGGCGCAAGTCACGGTAGACGTGGCTGTTCAGTGTACGGCAACGGCACAGCCGCGGCGTCCCGTGCAAGCGCTGCCGACGCGGGCGGCGCCAGGTGTCGTCGGGAGCGTGGCGCCGTTTGCACTAACGCCGGTCGAGCCGATTTTCGCGCAGCGCCGCCGCGAATAGCACACCCGCGCCGCCGCCCCCTCGCTCTCTACAATTTTCGCGCGCCCGCCAAGATCGGGTGCGCCCTTATGATACAGGAAATCCCATGCTTGGCAGTTTCGCCCGGACCATTTTTGGTTCCTCCAACGACCGCTACGTCAAATCGCTGAACCCCATTGTCGCCAAGATCAACGCGCTTGAGCCGCAGATGGTCGCGATGAGCGATGAAGCGCTCGCGGCCCAAACCACCGCGTTTCGCGCGCGGCTGGCCGCGGGGGAAAAGCTCGACGCGCTGCTCCCCGAAGCCTTTGCAACCGTGCGCGAGGCCGCCAAGCGCGTGCTGGGTCAGCGCCACTATGACGTGCAGCTCGTTGGCGGCATCGTGCTTCACCGCGGCGAGATTGCCGAAATGCGCACGGGCGAGGGCAAGACGCTGGTGGCGACGCTGGCGACTTACCTCAATGCCCTGCCGGGCACGGGCGTGCATGTGGTGACGGTGAACGATTATCTGGCGGCGCGCGACGCCGACTGGATGGGGCAGGTCTACCGCTTTCTCGGCATGACGGTTGGCACCATCATTCCCAATCTGAACGAGGATCAGCGGCGAACCGCTTATCATTCCGACATAACCTACGGCACGAACAATGAATTCGGCTTCGATTATCTGCGCGATAACATGAAGTATGAACGCGAGAGTATGGTGCAGCGCAAGTTCAACTTCGCGATTGTCGATGAAGTCGACTCGATCTTGATCGACGAAGCGCGCACGCCGCTCATCATTTCAGGGCCGACCGACGACAAGACCGACTTGTATATGCGGGTCGATGCCATTGTCAAAAATCTGGTGCCCAAGGATTATGACTTTGACGAAAAACAGCGCTCGATCATTCTGACCGAAGACGGCACCGAAAAGGCGGAGCGACTGCTCGAAGATGCCGGGTTGCTGGAGGGGGCAAACCTCTATGATTTCGAAAATACGCAGGTGGTGCATCACCTGAACCAGGCCCTGCGCGCCAATGTGATGTTCAAGCGCGATACCGACTACATCGTTAAGGACGGCAAAGTCATCATCATCGACGAGTTCACCGGCCGCATGATGGACGGGCGCCGCTGGTCCGAAGGGCTGCATCAGGCAGTCGAGGCTAAGGAAGGTGTACAGATTGAGCCGGAAAATCAGACAATGGCATCAATCACTTTCCAGAATTACTTCAGAATGTATCCGAAATTGTCGGGGATGACCGGCACGGCCGCGACCGAAGCGTCCGAATTTTTCGACATCTACAAGATGAACGTCGTCACCATCCCCACCAACTTGCCGGTGCAGCGCGTGGACGAGGAGGATGAGTTCTACAAAAACACCCAGGATAAATTCGCGGCGATCGCCAAGAAGATCAAGCATCACGCCGATCTGGGCCAGCCGGTGCTCGTCGGCACGGTGTCGATTGAAAAGTCCGAATTGTTGAGCGAATTCCTGGTCAAGGAAGGGGTCGAGCATGAAGTGTTGAATGCCCGCCAGCATGAGCGCGAGGCGCATATCGTGGCACAAGCGGGCCGCAAATCGGCGGTGACGATCGCGACGAACATGGCGGGTCGCGGCACCGATATTCAGCTTGGCGGCAATGTCGAATTTCGCATCAACGACGAACTCGCCGACTTGGCCGACGGGGCGGAGCGCGAGGCGGCAATCGCCCGGATCAAGGCGGAGGTTGCCGCCGAAAAGCAGGAAGTGCTCGCCGCCGGCGGTCTGTTCGTGCTCGGCACCGAGCGCCATGAAAGCCGCCGCATCGACAATCAGTTACGCGGCCGTTCGGGGCGGCAGGGTGATCCAGGCCTCAGCCGTTTTTACCTGTGCCTGGACGACGATCTGCTGCGCATCTTCGGCCCCGACACGATGTTTGCGCGGATGATGCGCTCCAACATCCCCGATGGCGAAGCGATCGGATCGAAATGGTTGTCCAAAGCGATTGAAACCGCCCAGAAAAAGGTCGAGGCGCGCAATTACGACATCCGCAAGCAAGTGGTCGAATATGATGATGTCATGAACGATCAGCGCAAGGTTATTTATGAACAGCGCAACGACATCATGGACGCCGATGCCGTCGGCGACATCGTC
>PNLG01000011.1 GCA_013822915.1 Sphingomonas sp.
GATCCCGAAAGCGGTCTTGCGGCTTTGTCTCGCCTCTGAGAAATTCCTGCCATTCTGGAATCGACCCCGTTCCTGCCGTAAGACTCCGTGGTTCTCATCAGACAGCCGCTCTTGCATGATCATGGTATAGCGAGGTCCACTCCGCGTTCGATGTCGTGCAGCAGGCCGCCGCGGCGGGTGTAGACGAACCACGTCAGCGCGGCGCAGCTGGCGTAGAAGATTAGGAAGCCCCACAGGGCCGCCATCGGCGATCCGGTTGCGGCAATCGCGCTGCCGAAGCTCTTGGGGATGAAGAAGGCGCCGTAAGCCGCAATCGCAGAGGTAAAGCCGACCATCGCCGCCGATTCCTTCTCCGCCTGCTTGAGCGCGGCATCAGGCGCGAGGTCCGGCATCAGGCGCAAAACTTCCTGCCGCATGATGTTCGGGATCATCTGGAAGGTGGAGGCATTGCCCACCCCCGTCATGAAGAACATGAAGATGAACGCGCCCAGGAACCCCCACCAGCTGGCGGCCTGGATGAAATACATCACCCCCAGCACGCCCAGCATCATCATCACGAACACCCAGAAGGTCAACCGCGCGCCGCCCCACTTGTCCGACACCCAGCCCGTGCCCGCCCGACTCAGCGCGCCGACGAGTGGGCCGAGGAACACGAATTGCAGCACGTCCACCTGCGGAAACTGCTGCTTGGCGAGCAGCGGCAGGCCGGCGGAAAGTCCGATGAAGCTGCCGAAGGTGCCGGTGTAAAGCCAGCACATCAGCCAGTTATGTTTGCGCTGGAAGATCACCGCCTGCTCGGCAAAGCTGGCCTTGGCATCGGCAATGTCGTTCATCCCGAACCATGCCAGCAGGCTGCTGGCGATGATGAAGGGCACCCACACGAACCCGGCGTTCTGCAGCCACACCTGGCCGCCATCTGCCGTCTTCTGGCCCGCTCCGCCCAGCGCGCCGAACACGCCTGCGGTGATGATCAGCGGCACCGCGAACTGCATCACCGACACGCCCAGATTGCCGAGCCCCGCATTGAGCGCGAGCGCATTGCCCTTTTGCGCCTTGGGGAAGAAGAAGCTGATGTTCGACATCGACGATGCGAAATTGCCCCCGCCGAACCCGCACAGCAGCGCCAGCACCAGGAAGATGATGTAGGGCGTTTCCGGGCTGCGCACCGCATAGCCGATGCCGAAGGCCGGGATCAGCAGCGAAGCGGTGGAGAGCGTGGTCCACAGCCGCCCACCGAAAATCGGCACCATGAAGCTGTAGAAAATGCGGAAAGTGGCGCCCGAAAGGCCTGGCAAGGCCGCCAGCCAGAAAAGCCGATCAGTGCTGTAGGCAAACCCGACCTGCGGCAGTTTGGCCACCACCACTGACCACACCATCCACACAGCAAAGGCGAGCAGCAGGGCGGGGATCGAGATATACAGATTGCGCCGGGCAATACGTTCGCCCTGCGCCCGCCAGAAGGCGGGGTCTTCGGGATGCCATTGCGTGAGGCAATGTCGATTGCTGCTGTGTTTGCCTTGCTGCAAAAGCCTTGCCCCGATCATGTCTGCTGAAGTCCCGACCGCGATGCCTCAGGCGTAACCGGCATCTGACGATCGGCAAAGCCGCTTGTTTTCGCGGAACCGGGGTGCAATGTGGCCCCATGAAGATCGCCATCGTCGATGAAAGCTCCATGCGCGCTTCGATCATCGAAGAAGGGCTGGGCCAGCTTGAAAATGCCGAAATCTTCACCCTCACGCAGCGCCACGGACTGCTCGCCGCCATCGAGAAGATCGCGCCGGATGTGGTGCTGATTGACCTCGGCAACCCGTCACGCGATGTGCTGGAGGAATACTTCGCGGTCAGCCGCGCCTTGTCGCGCCCGATTGCGATGTTTGTGGATGAAAGCGACGATGCATCGATCGCGGCTTCGATCGATGCCGGGGTTTCGGCCTATGTCGTCGACGGGCTGGCCAGCCACCGGATCAAGCCGCTGCTGGATCTGTGCATCAAGCGGTTCCACGCCTTTGCCCGGCTGCAATCCGATCTGGCCGACGCACAGGGCAAGCTGGCCGAGCGCGATCATATCGACCGTGCCAAACGCATCCTGATGCGCAGCCGCGGCATCACCGAGCCGGAAGCCTATGCCGAACTGCGGCGCAAGGCGATGTCCTCGAACAAGCGGATCGCCGAAATCGCCGAGGCGGTCGTCACCGCGCATGATCTGCTGGGAGGGGACTGACCATGGCTGATACGAAGCTGACCATCGGGTTCCTGCCGCTGGTGGATGCCTGCCTGCCGATTCTGGCGCATGAACACGGCTTTGCCGCTGACGAAGGCGTGGCGCTGACATTTGTGCGCGATGTGAGCTGGGCGACCGTACTCGACCGGCTGCTCTATGGCCACACCGATGGCGCGCACATGATCGCGCCGCTGGCGATTGCGACCACGCTGGGGCTGGGCCGGCCAGCGCAGCCGCTCGCCGCGCCTTTTGTGCTGGGGCTGAATGGCAATGCGATCACCTTGAGCAAACCTCTGGCGGCACGGGTGGCGGCACCGGGCGAGTATGGCGATCCCGCAGCGGTTGGCGCGCAGCTGCGCGAAGCAGCAGCGGCGGCGCGGGCGCAGGGGCGGCGGCTGCGGTTTGGCGTAGTGCACCGCTTCTCCAGCCACAATTACAAGCTGCGCTACTGGCTCTCCGCCTGCGGCATCCGGCCTGATCACGATGTCGAGATCGTCACCATCGCCCCGCCATTCGTCCCCGATGCGCTGGCGAGCGGGGAGATTGACGGGTCTTGCGTGGGCGAACCGTGGAGCTCGGTTTGCGTCGAACGCGATGTCGGGACCATCGTGCTCGCCACCGCGCAGATCTGGCGGCGCGGGGTGGAAAAGGTGCTGGCGGTGCGCGAGCCGGTGTTGGCCGAAAAGGCCGAAGCCTTTGCTGCGCTGATCCGGGCGATGCGCCGGGCGGGCCGCCACTTCATCGACCCGGCCAATTTTGCCGAGAACGCCCGCATCCTTGCCTCGGCGCCCTATCTTGATGCTAACCCTGCGCTGGTGCTGCGGGCGATATCGGACCGGCTGGTGCTGGCGCATGATGCTGCGCCGGTGCACTTGCCTGATCTGATGTTCCAGCACAGCGAGGCGGCCAATTTTCCGTGGATGAGCCAGGCAGCGTGGCTCTATTCGCAGATGGTGCGCTGGGGGCATACGGCGTTTGATTCGGCCGACGCCGCGCGGGCGATGCGGGTGTTCCGGCCCGATGTCTACCGCGCCGCGCTGATCAATACCGGCGATGATCTGCCCAATGCCAGTTCCAAGGTTGAAGGCAGCGTAACGCAGTTGACGCAGGTCGGCGCGCAGCAAGGCACGCTGACGCTGTCTGCCAACCGCTTTTTCGACGGGCTGACTTTCGATCCCGACCAGATCGAGGCCTATCTTGCCGCCTTGCCCTGACCGGAAAAAATGCTGCGCTGCAAAATAAGGCTTTACGCGGCGGCACCGGCTGGCTTATCTTTTGTCCCGAAGCTGCTGAGCAATCCAGTGCCGGATGTGCTCGCGGGCAGTTATTTCTGAACGATTTACGGCAACGACGCCGCCCGATCCACACCTGACAAAGGTGCATCGTGGCGGCTTTTTGATTTTTGGCATCGGCCCCTGTCGATGCTGCATCCGGCGGGCAACGGCGCTCGCCTCTCGTGGCCGGTCAGGCACCGGCTTTAGCCAGAGAGGTGATCCATGCGCGCATCCCCACACTGCTTGCTTGCCCTGACAGCCGCTTGCTGCAACGCCCCGGCGCTGGCTGCGCCCGGCGATCCGATTGCGCTTGCCGATGGCGTGACGCTGGATCCGATCCTTGCGCTGAAGGTGCGTTACGAAACGGTCGAGGAAGACAGGCCGCTGGAACCGGGAGACGCGCTGACGGCCCGGGTGCAGGCCGGGTTCGAACTGGCCAGCGGCGCGTTTTCGCTGTTGGTCGAAGGCGAGGCCACGACCGAACTGACCGACAATTTCAACAACACCATCCCCGGCAATGGCCGCACCGGCTTTTCAGTGGTGGCTGACCCCGAAAACCTCGAACTCAACCGCGCCCAGATCGCCTGGCGCGATGGCGCGAGCAGCGTCACGCTGGGCCGCCAGCGGATCATCCTCGATGATGCGCGGTTCGTCGGCAATGTGGTGTGGCGGCAGAATGAACAGACCTATGATGCGGTGCGCGGGCAGACCGCGATCGGCCCGGTCCGGCTCGATGCAACTTATGCCAGCGCAGTGCAGACCGTGTTTGGCGCGGATAGCCCCAATTTCCGGTTCAGCGGCGATCTTGTGTTCCTCAATGCCGGGGTGAAGCTGCCCCAGGGCGAGGTGACGGGCTTTGCCTATCTGCTCGATTTCGACACGCGGCTGAACGCATCGAGCAACACTTTCGGCGCGAAGGCCGCCTTCAGGCTGCCGGTTGGCCCGGTGACACTGAGTGCCAAGGCGACGCTGGCGACCCAGTCCGACACCAGCGGCAATCCGGTCGCCTATACTGCCCGCTATCTGCAAGGCGAAGTGGGCGCGTCATGGGCCGGTTTTACGCTCGGGGCAGGCGTCGAACAGCTCGGCAGCGATGGCGGGCGCGCCGGGTTTCAGACGCCGCTGGCGACGCTGTTCGCCTTCAATGGCTGGGCCGATCTGTTCCTGCGCACGCCCGATGCGGGTCTGACCGACACTTTCGCCCGCGCCGGCAAGAAATTTGCGGTGAAGGGCCTCGGCACAGTCGATCTGCTCGCGGTCTATCACCGTTTCGACAGCGATTTCGGCAGCCAGCATTATGGCGACGAGATCGATCTGTCCGCCGGCCTTGCCGTGGGCCGCGCATCCTTTCTTGCCCGCTTTGCCAGCTACCGGGCCGATGGCTTTGCCGTCGATACCCGCAAATTCTGGCTCCAGACCGAAATCGCATTCTGACCTCAAGGAGACGCTTAATGGCCTATCTTGCCCCAAGTGAATTCGTGCCCAAGCTGATTGAAGCGGGCGAATCCAAGATCATGATGTCGACCAAGGACACGCTGATCCGCGCCTTCATGGCAGGCGCAATCCTGGCGCTGGCGGCGGCATTTGCCGTGACGATCAATGTCCAGACCGGCCAGCCGCTGGCGGGCGCGGTGCTGTTTCCGGTGGGGTTCTGCCTGCTGTATCTGCTCGGCTATGACCTGCTCACCGGCGTGTTTGTGCTCGCTCCGCTGGCGGTGTGGGCCAAACGCCCGGGCTGCACCTGGGGCGGGGTGCTGCGCAATTGGGGGCTGGTGTTCGTCGGCAATTTTGCCGGTGCGCTGACCACCGCAGTGATGATGGCGATTTACTGGACCTATGGGTTTGCCGCAGAGGTTGATCCGGTTGGCCAGGCGATGGCGATCACCGGTGAAAAGCGCACCCTTGGCTATGCCGCATATGGCGCGGCCGGGTGGCTGACGATCTTTGTGCGCGCGGTGATGTGCAACTGGATGGTATCGACCGGCGTGGTCGGCGCCAGCATGTCAAGCACGGTCAGCGGCAAGGTGATTGCGATGTGGATGCCGATCATGCTGTTCTTCTACATGGTGTTCGAACATTCGATCGTGAACATGTTCCTGTTCCCCACCGGCCTGATGCTGGGCGCCAAGTTCACGATTGCCGATTACTTGCTGTGGAATGAGCTGCCGGTGGTGCTGGGCAATCTGGTCGGCGGGCTGACGTTCACCGGGCTGATGCTCTATTCGACCCACTACCGCACCTCGCCCAAGCGCAACGCGGCGGAACTGAAAATTGCCGCCTGAACGGGCTGAACTTGTGGGGGCGGCGCAAGGTTCTGCGCCGCCCGATCGGCTGACCGTGACGGTGGGGCAATATTCCTGCGCCGGGGCGAAGCCTGCCAATCAGGACTTTTACGGCTGCATCCTGCCCGACGGCGATCTGCTGGCGAACAAGGGCATGGCCTTTGTGGTGGCCGACGGGATCAGCACCAGCCGCCGTGGGCGGGAGGCGGCGGAGACGGCGGTGGCGAGTTTCCTCACCGATTATTACGCCACGCCCGATGCCTGGTCGCCCCGGACCAGCGCCCAGCGCGTGATTGCAGCGATCAACAGCTGGATGCACGGCCAGAACGCCGCGCTCGGCGGAATGGGGGCCGGTTATGCCGACAGCGACCGGGCGCGTGAGGCGGAGGGGCTCGTTACCACCTTCACCGCGCTGATCCTGCGCGATGCCGCCGCGCATATCCTGCACCTTGGCGATGGCGTTGCGGCGCGGGTGAATGAGGCGGGCCTCGAACGGCTGACCGAGGCGCACCGCGTGCCCGCTGGCGGCGGCGCGCATTTGCTTGCCCGCGCATTGGGCATGGGCCGCCATGTCGAGATCGATCACAGCTGCATCATGGTCCAGCCCGGCGATATCCTGCTGATGGCGACCGACGGGATCGGCGACGGCCTGACGGACCGGGAGATTGCGCAGGCGGTGCAAGCCAACCCCGATCTCACCGCAGCCGCCTGCCAGCTGTGCGAGGCCGCGCTGGCAGCGGGGGCCGAGGACAACCTCACCGTGCAACTGGTGCGGGTGGACAGCGTTCGTCAGGGCGCAGCGGATGATCTGGTCGCAGCCGAGGCGCAGCTGCCCGATCCGCCCGAATGGCAGGCCGGGCAGGACTGCGATGGCTATACCCTGCTGCGCCCGCTCCATATCGGCGGCCGCAGCCATGTGTGGCTCGCCCGCGATACCGCCACTGGCGCTGCTGCGGCGATCAAGCGGCTCTCGGCCGAGCGGGCGGGCGATCCGCAGGCACGCAGCGAGCTGTTGCTGGAGGAATGGGCGCTTGGCCGGGTGCGCAGCCCGCATGTGCTCGGCTGCCCGCCCCGCACCCGCCCGCGCCGCTACCTCTACGCCATCAGCGGCTATTGCGATGGCATCACGCTGGAACAATGGCAGCGCGATCACCCGCACGCCGATATCGCTGCCGTGCGCGCCATCATTACTCAGGTGGCGCGCGGTCTCTATGCGCTGCACCGGCGGCAGATCATCCACCGCGATCTGCGGCCCGCGAATGTGATGATCGATGGCGATGGCACCGCGATCATCATCGATCTGGGATCGGCCCGGATCGACGGGCTGGCCGAACACGCGCCGCAGGCGGGCGAGGATGCCTTTGCCGGAACCCTGCAATTTTCCGCGCCCGAACTGTATCGCGGCCTGCCGGCCAGCGAGCAGAGCGACCTCTATTCGCTCGCCGCGATGACCTATTATCTGCTGACCGGGCACCTGCCCTATGGCCCGCGTGCGGGCGCGGCTGATACCCTGTCGCGCCAGCGCCGCCTGCGGTATGTGCCGGTGGTGACTTATCGGGATGACGTGCCTGACTGGGTTGACGCCGCGCTTGCCCATGCGCTGCACGTGGAACCGCATCTGCGTTATCAGGAGGTCAGCGCCTTTGTGCATGATCTCAGCGTTCCCAACACCGTGCTGACCCACCCCCAGCCTGCCCCGCTGCTGATGCGCAATCCGGTGGTGCTGTGGCAGGTGGTCAGCGCAGGTCTGGCCGCAGCGCTTGTGATCGCGCTGATGCGCTGATCATGCTGCAATGCAAAAAGGAGGTTGTTAAGCCGATGCGACTCGGGTAGTTTCCAAACCGTCAGCGTTCCAACGGAGGAACGCGCCTGACCTTACTCTCTCCCCAAATCAACGTGGCAATGGCGCCGCCGGTCCCTTGGATGACCTGGCGGCTTTTTTGCGTGCGTTGTCGGCACAGGATCACAGCGCATGAACGCGATTTTTCCCTTCCCCGATACGTCCGGCAGCCGCGAAAAGCTGGTGGTGATCGGCAACGGCATGGCCGGGTGCCGCGCGGTTGAAGAAGTGCTGGCCCGCGCCCCCGGCCGGTTCGATATCACCATCATCGGCGCCGAACCGCGGGTCAATTACAACCGCATCATGCTGTCACCCGTGCTGGCGGGCGAAAAGGCGTTTGACGACATCATCATCAACGGCCCGCAATGGTATGCGGATAACGCCATCGCGCTCATCAGCGGCGATCCGGCAGAGCGGATCGACCGCGAAGCGCGCATGGTCGTCACCCGTTCGGGGCTTGCCCTGCCGTATGACACGCTGCTGATCGCTACCGGCTCTGATCCGTTCATCATCCCGGTGCCGGGGCATGATCTGGCCGGTGTGGTGACGTTCCGGGATCTGGACGATGTCGACCGCATGGTCGCCGCTGCTGAGGTGGGCGCGGGTGAAGGCAGCAACGCTGCGGTGGTGATCGGCGGGGGCCTGTTGGGGCTGGAGGCAGCGCACGGGCTGGCCCTGCGCGGAATGCAGGTCACCGTGGTGCACCTGATGCCGACCCTGATGGAGCGCCAGCTGGATGAAGCCGCCGGATGGCTGCTGCGGCAGGAACTGGAACGCCGCGGGCACACCATCCTCACCAGCGCCAACACCAAGGCGATCCTTGGCGCGGCGGGCCGGGTCGCCGGCATCGTGCTGGAAGACGGCACCCGCATCCGCGCCGATCTTGTGGTGATGGCCGCCGGGATCAAGCCTGCGACTGCGCTGGCCAAAAGCGCCGGTCTCGCCTGCGAGCGCGGGATTGTGGTTGATGATCACATGCAAACGTCCGATCCAGCGATCCTTGCGGTGGGTGAATGCGTGCAGCATCGCGGGGCCTGCTACGGCCTCGTCGCGCCGATCTGGGAGATGTGCCGGGCGCTGGCCGATCACCTCACCGGCAGCGGTGGCGGAGGCGGGTATGAAGGCTCCGTCACCTCCACCAAGCTCAAGGTCTCGGGCATCGATGTGTTTTCGGCCGGCGATTTTTCGGGCGGTGAGGGGTGCGAGGATATCGTCATGCGTGACGCCGCGCACGGCATCTACAAGCGCCTTGTTATCCGCGATAACCGCCTGATCGGCGCGGTGCTTTACGGCGATACGGCCGACGGCAACTGGTATTTCGATCTGCTGCGCCGGCAAGAGGATATCGCCGCGATCCGCCAGTCGCTGATCTTCGGGCAGGCCTATGCCGCAGGCGGCGCGGGCGGCGATCCGCATGCTGCCGTGGCTGCGCTCGCCAATGATGCCGAGGTGTGCGGCTGCAACGGCGTGTCCAAGGGCGCCGTCATCTGCGCCATCAACGAAGGCGCGCACAGCGTTGCCGCCGTCAGGTCGACCTGCAAGGCTTCGGCCAGCTGCGGTTCGTGCACCAACATCGTCGAAAGCCTGCTCGCCCTGACCCTGGGCGCCGAGGTTGAGGCCGGGCCGAAAACCCTGTGCGGCTGCACCAGCTTCACCCACGATGATGTGCGCCGCCTGATCGTGGAACGCGAATTGAAGCTGATCCCGCAGGTCATGCAGGAACTGCACTGGAATACGCCCGAAGGCTGCGCATCATGCCGCCCGGCGCTCAATTACTACCTGCTGTGCGCCTGGCCGGGCGAATATGAGGATGACGAAACCAGCCGCTTCGTCAACGAAAGGCTTCACGCCAATATCCAGAAGGACGGCACTTATTCCGTCGTCCCGCGCATGTGGGGCGGCATCACGTCCCCGCGCGAATTGCGGGCGATCGCCGACGTGGTGGAGAAATACAACGCGCCGATGGTCAAGGTTACCGGCGGGCAGCGGCTCGATATCTTTGGTATCAGGAAGGAGGATCTGCCCGCCGTCTGGGCCGATCTCAATGCCGCAGGCATGGTCTCGGGCCATGCCTATGGCAAGGCGCTGCGGACGGTGAAGACCTGCGTGGGCAGCGAATGGTGCCGCTTCGGCACGCAGGATTCCACCGGGCTGGGCGTGAAGATCGAACAGGCCACCTGGGGCAGTTACATGCCGCACAAGTTCAAGATCGCGGTCAGCGGCTGCCCACGCAACTGCGCCGAAGCGACAATCAAGGACTTCGGCATCGTCTGCGTTGACAGCGGCTATGAACTCCACGTCGGCGGCAATGGCGGCATCAAGGTGCGCGTCACCGATCTTCTCTGCAAGGTCGAAACCGAGGTCGAGGCGATGGAGCACTGCCTCGCCTTCATCCAGCTTTACCGCGAAGACGCGCATTACCTTGAACGCACCGCGCCGTGGATTGAACGCAAGGGTCTGGAATGGCTGAAAGCGCAGCTGTTCACTGATCCAGACCGGATCGGCAGGCTCGCCGCGCGGTTCCGGCTTTCGCAGAAATACTGGCAGATCGATCCCTGGGCAGGCCGCGCCGCCGGAGCGCATCACGATCTGCACCAGCACCTTGCCGAAGTCCGCCCGCTTGCTCTGGAGAATGCACGATGAACAGCGATACCGTGGGCCAGTGGCTCGATATTGGCCCCGTTACCCAGATCAAGGCTGGCAGCGCCCGCACTCTGCCGGTGGCAGGGGGCGAGGAAATTGCGGTGTTCCTGACCAGCCGGGGCGAGTATTTCGCGCTGGTCAACAAATGCCCACACAAGCACGGCCCTCTCAGCGAGGGGATGGTGCACGGCGACAGCGTCACCTGCCCGCTGCACAACTGGCGCATCTCGCTGCGCACGGGCGAGGCGCTGGGCGATGATCGCGGCTGCACGCCTACCATCCCGCTGAAGGTCGATGGCGGGCGCCTGTTCCTGCTGCGCGAAGCGGTGCTGGCCCCGCGGCGGCAGGCCGCCGTGGGCGAACGCGCACTGGACACCGCCGCATGATCGCCCCGGGCGAGGTGTGGCTGGTGGGCGCAGGCCCGGGCGATCCCGAATTGCTGACGGTCAAGGCCGCGCGCCTGATCGCTGCTGCCAGCGTGGTGTTCTACGATGCGCTGGTCGGCCCCGGCGTGCTCGATCTGATCCCGCCGCACGTGCGCCGGGTGCCGGTGGGCAAGCGATCCGGCCGCCATTCCAAACCTCAGGAAGCGATTGACGCGCTGCTGGTCGCCGCCGCTTTGGAGGGTGAGCGGGTGGTGCGGCTAAAGGGCGGCGATCCTGCCATCTTCGGGCGCGCAGGAGAGGAGCTCTCCGCCTGCCGCGCCGCTGGCGTGCTGACGCGCATCTGTCCCGGCGTGACCGCCGCCAGCGCGGCTGCCGCCAGCCTTGGCACCTCGCTGACCTTGCGCGGGCTTGCCCGGCGGCTGACCTTCGTCACCGCCCATGCGCGTGGGACCGAACCGCTCGATCTGGACTGGAGCGTGCTGGCCGATCCTGCCGCGACCCTGGCGATCTACATGGGCAAGGCGGCAGCCCCGCTGGTCGCCCGCGAATTGCAGCGCGCTGGCCTTGCCGCCGATACGCCGGTGGCGATGGTCGAAAACGCCAGCCTGCCGGAAGAACGGATCTTCACCACCTGCCTCGAACTGCTGCCGCTCGCCGCAAGGACTGCGCTGGGGGATGGCCCGGCGTTGATTCTGGTGGGAGCCGCGATGTCGCTTGCGCACACAAATGTCGCGCAGGAAGCCCCAGGCGAAGGAGCCGTAGTCTGCGTTCCGGCAGAGCGCCTTGCGACAGGGCCTATTTCTCTCGCCGGAACACGCACCAGCTGAACTTCTGCGCATCGCCCCACGGGGTGACGTGTTCCTCGCGCCAGTTATCGAGCAGCGTGAACGCGCTTCCGAGTGCAGCGGCAAGGCTTGCCGCATCATGGCGCTGCACTGGCAGGCCGCTGCATTTTTCAGGCCCATCGGGCGCGAAGTT
The DNA here is from genome assembly GCA_013822915.1 of Sphingomonas sp. Taxonomy (GTDB): domain Bacteria; phylum Pseudomonadota; class Alphaproteobacteria; order Sphingomonadales; family Sphingomonadaceae; genus Sphingomonas. The sequence continues at coordinate 11,625 of PNLG01000011.1, forward strand.
GGCGATGATGACGAGTGCATCGGGCGCAGTTCCGGCCAGCAGTGCGCGTCGATAGGCGTCCCGTTGCTCGGGCTCGGTCAGGAAATGGAATACGGCCCGGTCATGCCATACCCCGTAGCGATGCCGCGGGTTCCAGCGGGTTATGTCGCCGACCTCCCAGTGGACGCCCACTGCTGCCTCGCCTAGTCGGGCTTGCGCCGCCTCCAGCGCCGGGGCGGCTATATCGACCACGGTCACATCGCTCCACCCGTTTGCCAGCAAGGCATCGACGAGATTGGAGGCGCCCCCTCCGATGTCGACGAAAGGTGTCGTGTGAGGCACATCAAAGCGTGCAAGCGCGGCGAGCGAAGGGCGCGGTTCGCTCTGGAACCAGCTAACCTCGCTGGGTGCCTTGTCGGAATAGACCCGATCCCAGTGCTGCCGGGGTTCTTCTGTCATCGTGCGCCTTCCTTCATGAGCAATCGGTTTGCTATTTCGCTTGCAGCAACGGCCGCCAGCAGGCCCAGCAGAACCGAGGCGACCATCTGGCTCGACCAGTGTCCTCCGAGCACCACCCGGGCCGCCACTCCGGCAAAGATCAGAGCGAGCGCAAGGGCGCGCAGCCCATTCGCTGACCTGCCCGTTGCTGCCGCAAAGACAACCACTCCGAAGATGCTTCCATAGACGAGCCCGAAGGTGGAGGGCAGCCCGCTCGAACTGCTGGCGCTGGCCACCGCGACCAGATCCGCTGATGGTCGCCGCGCAAAGATAACAGCGCGCAAGCCCTTGTCGAGCAGCCAGGCGAGGCCGAAGGCAAGCGGCACAGAAAGCGCAGAGCGCCAGCCAGCTGCAAGCCATGCCAGCCCTGCCCCGAACCCCATAGTCGCAATCACCATTGGCGGCTTGGCTGTATCGGTGAGCCATTCAGCCCAACGCGGCGCATTACCAAACAGCGATTGCAATCTGCGTGTGGCCCCGACGTCGCCCGGCAATGGCCCCTGAACTGCGAGGCAGGCTCCGCCAACGGCAAGGGTCAGCAAAGCAAGGACCAAGAGCCGATTTGCAGAATGCCCAGTCACACAATCGCCGCCTGATACCGTGCCTCCACCACCTCCCAATCAAGGTTGGCCATGAAGGCATCGACATACTTCGCCGCTGCCGCCCCGTAGTCCATGTGAAAGCTGTGCTCATACATGTCGAGCGCGATCAGCGGCGCGCCGGTGGCTGCACCATGCATGTGATCGAAGGCCCAGTAATTGTGCAGCGACTTGGTGTGGCGGTTGTAGCTGAGGATGCACCAGCCCGATCCGCCCGCCAGTGACATTGCGGTGCGGCGGAATTCGGCTTCCCATGCGGCGAAGCTGCCGAACCAGCCATCGAGCGCCTCGTAGATCGAGCCGCCCGGATTGCCGTTACCGCCCAGCGCATCGAAGTAATATTCGTGCAGCACCACCGATCCGGTGCGGTGCAGTTCCTCGCGCTTCAGCCCGGCATAGGCAACCGGCGGAAAGTCGGGATCGGCCATGGCGGCAGCAAGGCGGGTCTCGATGGTGTTGAGCCCGCGCACTGAGCCCTGATAATTGTTCTCCCAGTGCGAGGTAATCAGCCGCTCGGACAGGCCGGTGAGCTTGGCCGGATTGAACCGCAGCGGCTTCGGCGTGTGCTTGCCGGCAAAGGCAGCGGCACGGGAAGCGGCTGCGGCAGGATCTTGCGCCGAAGCTGCGCTTGCCGTTCCTGCCAGCGCGATGCCCGTGGCCGAAAGGGCTGCTGTGCCGATGGCTTGCCTGCGTGTGATGATGCTCATGTCGTCCTCCTCAGATTGCCAAAACCAGAACCATGCCGCCCAGCGCGGCGGCCATCAGAACCCGCAGCACCGACCATTTCAGCCCGAACACCAGTGCGCAGGCGAGCGCTGCCAGCACGCCTGCGCGCCATTCGAAGCTCGCCGGGTCCGGCCAGTATAACCGCAGCGGACCGAATTGGCGCTGGCCCACCTCAGCAAACAGCACATGCAGCGCAAACCATGCGGTGAGGTTGGCGATGACGCCCACAACCGCCGCCGTCACTGCTGCGAGCCCGCCCTTCAACCGCACAGCGTTACCCAGTCGGTCGATCCACGGCGCGAAGGCAAAGATCCACATGAAGCACGGCGCGAACGTCACCCACGTGGTCAGCCCCGCCCCCAGCAATCCCGCGAGGAAAGGCGAGAACGGTTCCGGCGCACGGAAGGCCGCGAGGTAACCGACGAATTGCGTCACCAAGATCAGCGGCCCCGGCGTGGTTTCCGCAAGGCCAAGCCCATCGGCCATCTCACCGGGACGTAGCCACCCGAAGCCCTGCACCGCTTCCTGCGCCATGTAGGCGAGCACTGCATAAGCCCCGCCAAAGGTGACGATGGCGAGCTGCGAGAAGAATACGCCGATTTCCCACAGCACGTGATCCTGCCCCAGCGTCAGCGCAATCAGCACCATCGGCGCGGCCCAGACCGCTCCCCAAAGGGCAACCGAAATGATCGTGCTGCGCCATGGTCGTTCGGGCAAATCGCCAGCGGGTGCTGTGGGTTTCAGCGCCAACAGGGCAGGGCGCCACGCTGCGACCGCCATTCCAATCACCCCGGAACCCAGCACGATCAGCGGAAATGGCAGATCGAACAGGAAGAGTCCGACAAACGCGGCCACCGCCAGCGCACGCTTCAATCCCGTATCGAGCGCACGTCCGGCAATCCGCAACAAGGCCTGCACCACAATCGCAAGCACTGCTGCCTTTACGCCCAGAAACAGCGCCTCGACCCATGCGAGATTGGCGGCAATGGCATAGAGCACCGACAGCGCCAGAATGATGGCCGCGCCCGGAATGACAAACAGCAGCCCCGCGGCCAGCCCGCCGCGCCATCCATGCAGCCGCCACCCGATCCATGTGGCGAGCTGCTGCGCTTCGGGGCCGGGGAGCAGGTGGCAGAAATTGAGCGCGTGGAGGAAATCCTCCTCGGCCACCCATTTGCGCTCTTCGACCAATTCCCGGTGCATCAGCGCGATCTGCCCCGCAGGTCCGCCAAAGCTGAGCAGGCCGATGCGGGTGAACGCCCGCAGCAGATCGACAAAAGCGACGGAATGGGTGAGAGCCGATGACGCCAAGATGACCTCGCACAAAAGACCTTGCCAACAACGGCAAGGCTACGAGGCAACGCTTGGGCTTTTCTCGGCCTGAACGGGAGGTTGCTTCGCCCCGTCGCCGATGGTTTAGAATGCGGCGCAAGTCTCGGCAAGGTCGAAACGGAAATTCCGCTATCCACCCGATTGTGTTGAAAAAGTCCGAGGACGACATTTTCGTGCGCGAAGGTGCGAAAATAGAATCAGATTTGCATTGCCTTTGAACCGATCATGCTCGGTCAAAATATTCAAAGTTCGATTGTTTCGCGACGTTCTGGAGGGGCGCCTTTTTCAACACAATCCACCCAAGAGTGGCCATAAGCTGGCGCGCGTGGCGATCCCGAAAGCTGCCCTTTCGCATGTGCGTGCGTGAGGTGGCGGCGACCGTTCTTTCCTCTTGGCCAATCAAGGCCATGGAGAAAGAAGATGACCTACTCACACCTCGACCCGGCCATGCAGAACCGGGTCTCGTGGAATGCTGGCAGAACCGTCGGCACCAAGCGGCCGCTCACCCAAAAGCAGATTTGGGCTATCCGGTTCTTCCTTGATCGCGAGGAGCGGCTGCGCGACCGCGCGCTGTTCGACCTTGCGATCGACAGCAAGCTGCGCGGCTGCGATCTGGTGAAGCTCAAGATTGGCGACCTCGTGGCCGGTTCTGAAGTCCGCGACCGCGCGATGATCATCCAGCGGAAGACCGGGCGGCCCGTACAATTTGAAGTCACCGCGGACGCCCGCTCGAGCCTGGCAACATGGCTGCTGCGACGGGGTGGCAGCCTCGATGATTTTGTGTTCCCAAGCAGGATCAACTCAGGCCAACCGATGAGCACGCGGCAGTATGCTCGCCTCGTCGATGAATGGGTCACCGCGGTCGGGTTGCGGCGTGAAGACTACGGCACCCATTCCATGCGGCGCACCAAGGCGGCCATGATCTACCGAACAACCGGAAATCTGCGGGCGGTCCAAATTTTGCTTGGCCACTCCAAGATCGAGAACACAGTCCGATATCTCGGGGTCGACGTGGAGGATGCTCTTGTCCTGGCGGAGCGCATCGAGATCTGACAATGCTGGCGGCCGTCGGGCGAGCTCCGATGGCCGCTTTTGTCGATGTCCGACGTTCACCGAACCGGCAACAAG
>PNLG01000005.1 GCA_013822915.1 Sphingomonas sp.
AGCACCACCGTGGCCGGCTCTCCCCGCGCCGCCGCGCGGTCCAGTGCCCGCGTCCAGCCGTTGTCCAGCGCAACATCGACCTCCAACTCAGCGGCAAGCGTCGCCAGCGTCGCCGGGTCGAGCCGCCCCAAGCCGGCCATGCTCGCAAAAAACATCTGTTGTTTCAAACGCGTGTCACCGACATTGCCGCCGCGATAGCCGCGCACATCGCCCGCACCCAATCGCCCCGCGCCAAACCGGTCGGCAAGCATTAGCATCGCCCAGCCGTCGCTACCACCCGCTGCAACCGTCCGCCAGCGCAGGGCAGCACGGTCAAGCCCTGCCGATAACATCGCGGCGATCAGCCGGTCGGTGTCGGCATCGGATGCAGGCGGCAATGCGGCAGCGGCATGAGAGGTGAGGATCAGCCGTGCATAATCCCGCCTGGTCCCGCGCGCTTCGCCCCAAATCTGGCGCAGCGCCACCAATCGGGCAGCGCGATCCAGTTCGATATAGGCGGTGCGCAAATCGCGGGCGATGCCCGCTGCCTCGGTCGCCGCCGCATCGCCCTCATCAACTTCGCCATACAGGTCGATCAACGCCGTGCTGGAGAATACCCCCTGCGCCGCCGCCATTTCGGCTGCGGGAACACGCCCCGCCGCTTCCAGCGCGCCCGCCTGCGCGCGCCACGACAGAACGCGGGGTGAGACGCCAGCGAACAAAGCTTCGGGAATCTCGGTCGCGGTCGCGGTCGCCAGCCCGAAACGCCAGGCGGTCAACTGCGCCACACTGTCCCATTCGATCGTCACAGCACGCCGTTTGGTGCCGGTGCCGACCGCCTTTTCAGCCAGCAACAAGTCGATGCCGCGCGCGGCTCCGGCTCTGCGGGCAGCATTTATCTGCGGGCCGCCCTGCCCGGCGATCCCCGACAGCGACGCGCAAATCGCGTCGATCAGCACCCAGGCACGATCATGCGGCCCGGCCAGCGCCTGATCGACGACCGGGCACAGTAAAGCCGGATCGCCGGTGGCCAGCGCGCTTTGCAGCGCTGCCTCGCGCAGTTTGGGCGTGTAATTGTCGCTATCGACCGATTGCACAACGGCGCGCGCCACTTGCCCCTCGCCCATGCGAACGAGCAGCCACGCACGCTCGGCGGCGAAATCGGCGCCATTGACATCGCGCGGGGTATCAAGCCGCGACGCGAGCACGCGTCGCAGCGCAATCGACAACCAGCGCGACGGCAACGGCGCGTCGAGCCGCCCCATCAGCGTGTGGAGCAAGCGTCCGCTGGTATTGCCAAAGCCGGTGGCGGGCACCCCGCCCTCACGCGCATTGATGATACCGACCTGTGCAAGCGAGCGACGTGCGTAGCTTGGCAACTCATACTCAGCTATCGCGACGGGATCCGGCGGCGGGGGCGTGCCCGCTGCCTCATCGGCAAACTCATTGCCGATCAGCCCTGCTTCCGCCTCATCATCCTCGGCCGCCTGAAGATCCCCCGACGGCGCTCCGCCCGTCTGCGGCGAAACCGGCGCCGGGCGCGGCACGCCGCGCTCAACCACCGGCGGCGGCGCGGGTTGGGTTTCGTTGAAACCGGGCGGCAGAATCGATTCGGGACGTTCCTGCGACAGCGCGGCCCCGGCGATCAGCGTCAGCGTGATCGCGCCAAAAATCGCCCTATTTCTGAAGCGTCGCAAGCGGCACAACCTTTTCGACACGCGTTTGCGCGCGCTCGCTATTACGCCCCGCCAGCAGCGCCAGCGCACCGCCAACAAGCACCAGCACCGCCACCACAACCACGAGCAGACGACCCATAACCAACAATCCAACCCCGCTAAACCGCGCCGCCCTTTTGCCGAGCGAGATTGTCGCTGTATAGCCCCCGTCATCATGTTGGAACCCTCCGCACCGCACAACCCTTTGGCCGGGCCATGGAACGGTCAACCGATCGTGCTGGTCGGATTGATGGGGGCGGGCAAATCCACAGTCGGGCGGCGGCTGGCCCAGCGGCTTCACTTGCCCTTTGTCGATGCCGATGCAGAAATTGAGTCAGCGGCCGGCATGACCATCACTGAAATCTTCGACCGATTCGGCGAAGGATATTTTCGCGATGGCGAACGACGTGTCATTGCCCGGTTGATCGACGGCACCCCGAAAGTAATCGCGACCGGGGGGGGCGCGTTTATCAATGACGAAACGCGCGCGCTGATCCTGACGTCGGCGATTGCGGTCTGGCTCGATGCCAGTCCCGATGTGCTGGCCGAGCGGGTCAAGCGACGCGACACGCGCCCCTTGCTGCGCGGGCGTGATCCGGCACAAGTGCTGCGTGATCTGGCGGCGGTGCGCAATCCAATCTACGCCATGGCGCCGATCCGCGTCGCCAGCCATCAGGCGCCGCATGACACTACCGTAAAAGCAATATTGGAGGCGATCACGGCGTGACAATAATCACGGTTGAACTGGGCGAGCGGCGCTACCCGGTGGTCATGGAGCGCGGGCTGATGGCGCGCGCGGGCAATCACCTGTCTGCCCTCGCCCCGCGCGGGCGGATGATCCTGGTCAGCGATGCGCAGATTACCGCGCACCGCGACACGCTGGCACACGCACTGGCAAGCGTCGGCGTGGCGGCCCAGCACATCGTCCTGCCGCCGGGTGAGTCGACCAAAAGCTGGCCGGTGCTGGAGCAGTTATGCGAGCAGCTTCTCGATCTGGGGGTCGAGCGCGGCGACCATGTCATCGCGCTGGGCGGCGGGGTTATCGGCGATCTGGTTGGCTTTGCCTGTGCGATTGTGAAGCGCGGCTGCCATTTCGTGCAAGTGCCGACAACGCTGCTTGCGCAGGTCGATTCGTCGGTTGGCGGCAAGACCGCGATCAACGCGCGCGCAGGCAAAAACATGATCGGCGCGTTTCATCAGCCCGCGCTGGTGCTGATCGACCCCAACACGCTCGACACGCTGCCGCTGCGCGACGTGCGGGCGGGTTACGCCGAGGTGGTCAAATACGGCCTGATCGACGACCCGGCCTTCTTCGCCTGGTGCGAGGGGCATGGCGCCGCGCTCATTGCGGGCGATCCTGACGCACGCCTTTACGCCATCCGCCATGCCGTTGCGGCCAAGGCGCGGATCGTCGGCGAGGATGAGCGCGAAACCAGCGGGCGGCGCGCACTGCTCAATCTTGGTCACACTTTCGGCCACGCGATCGAAGCGGAAACTGGGTTTAGCGACCGGGTGCTGCACGGTGAGGCGGTTGCCGCCGGGATGGCGCTGGCCTTTGGCTATTCGGCGCGGCGCGGGCTGTGCGAGGCGGCGGATGCAACGCGCGTGGCGGCGCATCTGCGCAGCGTCGGCTTACCCGACGGACTGGTCGCAACGGGCGTGCAGGCGAGCGGGGCGGCGCTGGTCGCGCACATGCGGCACGACAAGAAAATGGCGGGCGGGACACTCCCCTTCCTCCTCGCGCGCGGGATCGGGCGGACGTTTCTTGATGCAAGCGTCGACCTAGCCGATGTCGCTGCCTTTCTCGACGCAGAGCAAGGCTGATGCCCAACGGCACCGCTTAGGCCACCGCGCTACCGGCGCAGGCCACACCATGCCAGCCACAGCCAGCCCGCAATCATCGCTACCCCGCCCAGCGGCGTGATCGCGCCCAGCCAGCGCGGCAGCCCCAGCGCCATCAGATAGAGCGTTCCTGCAAACACCGCCCCGCCCGCGACGAACAGCCAGCCGGGCCCACGCTCGCCCAGTTGCGCGGCGAAGAGCGCCGCAACCGCGTGGACCAGCTGATACTGCCCGCCCGTCTTCAGCCACTCCGCCGCCGATCCCGACGCGCCGTGCGCGGCAAAAGCACCTGCGGCCACCGCCAGCGCGCCCGATAACCCGGCGGCAACGATCAACATGTTCATCCCGGCTCGCTTTCCTGTGCCACTGCGTCGGCAATTGCGCGGTGCGTGAACATCTGATCGGCTTGGGCGTGGAGGTCGCCCTGATCTGCCTGCGCGCGCAGCCGGGCGGCATCACGCCTGCGATATTCATCCTCGGTTCGCGCGATCATTTCCGAATCGACGCCCAGATTGGCCATTGCCTCGCGCGCCATGACGATTGCAGATTCGAACACTTCGCGCACCGCGCCCGCAATGGGCGCGCCGTCCATGCGAATCAGACTGCGCCGGTCGAAAGCGCGCGCGAAAATCGCAGCTTGGGGAAAGGCGCTCTGCACGCCTTCCAGAAACGCCCGGTCGATCTGGTCGCCATCGGGGCAGAACGCAATGAGCTGCGCATCGGCCGCGCCCGCCTGACGCAGCAGGTCCATGCGCGTGCCGTCGCCATAATAAACCTTCATCCCAAAACTGTCGGCGGTCTCAATCATGCCGATATCGCGGTCGACCAACGTGACGCTGATCCGCTGCGCGCTCAGCATCTGGGCGACAGTCTGCCCAAAACGCCCATAACCGATGACGAGCGCGCGCGCCCCATCGGCGCGTGGCGCCTCCGCCCCATCGGCGGTGCGTTCGGGCGCGGTGCGAAACCGCCTGGTCAGCACCATCAGAAACGGGGTCGTCGCCATCGACAGCGTCACCACCGCGCCGAACAGGCTGGCGGCCTCTGGCGCGATCAACAGCGCGTTTTGCGCCTGCGCAAACAGCACAAAGCCGAATTCGCCACCCTGACTGAGCAACAGCCCGAGCCCGAATGCCTGCCGCCAGCCCATGCGAAAACCCATGCCAATCACAGTGATGATCGCGGTTTTGGTGAGGATCAGCAGCGCCGCCATCCCGATGACAAACACCGGCCGCGCCGCAATCGCCTGCAGATCGAGCAACATCCCGACGCTTAGGAAAAACAGGCCGAGCAGGATCGAGCGGAACGGATCGACATCGGCCTCCAGCTCGTGGCGATAGGGGCTGTCGGCGAGCATGACGCCTGCGACAAACGCGCCCAGCGCCGTCGACAGCCCTAGCGATTCCATGATCGCAGCACTTGAGATCACCGTGAAAAGGGCTGCGAAAATGAACATCTCGCGCTCGCCCAGATTGCCGATCAGCCTGAACATCGGCCGCAGCACAAAGCGCCCCGCCGCAACCAGTCCGGCAACGGCAACCACGGTATAGATGGCCAGCAACCACCCCGGCGTTGCCCCCGCAGGGGCTGGTGCCCGGCTGAGCGCCGCGATGATTGTAATCAGCGGCACGATCGACAAATCCTGAAACAACAGGATCGAAAAGGCGCGCTCGCCAAAAGGGGTGCGCAGCCGCCCGGCCGATTGCAGCATTGGCAGCACCTGCGCCGTCGACGAGAGCGCCAGCGGCAGCGCGACGGCCAGCGCCGCCGCCAGCGAAAATCCGCCAAAACTGCTGACCACAAATGTCAGCGCCAGCGCACACAGCCCGACCTGCAACAACCCCAGCCCGAAAATATCCTGGCGCAGCCGCCACAGCCGTGCCGGGCTCAGTTCCAGCCCGACCAGGAACAGCAAGAGAGTGATACCCAGTTCGGCAACGCCACGCTTCTGCTCGACATTGCCGACCAGGCCGAGCACTTGCGGCCCGACCACCGCGCCCGCGACGAGAAACGCGAGCGTCGCCCCCAGCCCAAGCTTTCGGAACACCAGCACAAAGGCCAGCGCAAAGCCCAAAAGGACGACGCCGTCGCGAAGCGCGGTCTCGTTCATGCAGCGCTGGCCGTCGCGGCCGCTTCGGCTGCTGCCTCCGCCACCGCCTCGAACGCCAAGCGGATGGAGGCGTGACGCGCGCTATGGGCCAGGGCAGGCGTGAAAATGTCGATCCCCGGCCAGTCGGGCACGGGCCCCTCCCCGGCAAGCCACGCGGTCAGCGCGTCGCGCGCCGCCACAAGGTCGGCCACGGTCCGGCCCGGCGCATGCGCTGCCATCAGCGCGCTGCTCGCTTGCCCCAGCGCACAGGCGCGCACCAGCAGGCCAACCGCCGCCACTCGCCCCGCGCTGTCGACATCGACGTCCACGGTTACGCGGCTGCCACAAACGGGCGATCGCTTCTCCATTACCGCCATGGGTGCTGCCAACCGATCGGGCGGAACAGCGGCAGCCAGTCGCAAAATCTGCTGGTTGTAAAGCGGCGCGTTCATTGGGCCTCCCCAAGCGCTTGCTCATTAGCGGCATCGGGCTTTTTATCAGCATCATTGCCCAGCAACGCCTCGCCCCGCCGCCGCCGGTCAACGAAATCGGCGATCCCCGCGCTGCTGACCTTCAACAGCGGATAGGTGCGCGATTTGGTGATCCAGTCGGGGCGCTGCGCCGGTCCGCCAAAGGTGGTGTCAATCACCAACACGATCAGCAGGAACGCCAGACTTGCAAACACCAACCCCTTCAGCCCGCCAAAGCCAAAGCCAAGCGCGCGGTCAACGGGCCCGAGCACCGAGGTGCGCGTGCGCTTGCCGATCGCGTGTGCGACCCACCGCCCGCCGGCATAGGAACCGCCCGCGATCAGCAGGAACGCAAGCACGGTCGCACCACCCTCAGTCGCGATCCAACTGGCGAGCAGGCCCGTGACGGGCACTTGCAGCACGCGCAGCGCGAACACCGTAAAAATCCAGGCGACGAGCGAGAGCACTTCGGTCACAAACCCCTTGCGCGCGCCCTGCACCGCGCCGCCAATCACCAACACGAGCACAATGATGTCGAGTGCGGTCAAACCCATTTCGTCAGCCCTTACGCCCGCGCCGAAGCGCACCGTCTTCGTTCGCTAGCCACGCCCCAACATATGGTCAACGAAGCCGTTCAGCGATTTGAACCCGGCAAGGGTCAGCGGGGACTTCTCCCCCGCCGCGCCTGCTGGCACCAATGCCGCCTCAAACCCCAGTTTCACTGCTTCTTTCAACCGCAGCCCGGCATGCGCGACCGGTCGGACTTCACCCGACAACGCGATTTCGCCAAACGCGACCGCACCGACCGGCACTGGCCGTTCGCTGAGCGCCGAAATCAGTGCGGCCGCGACCGCCAGATCAGCGGCCGGATCCTGCACGCGATACCCCCCCGCGATATTCAGATAGACTTCGCTCGTTGAAAAGCTGAGCCCGCACCGCGCCTCCAGCACCGCCAATATCATCGCGAGCCGCCCCGAATCCCAGCCCACCACTGCGCGGCGCGGCGTCGCCCCGCTCGCCAGCCGCACGACCAGCGCCTGAATCTCGACCAGCACCGGCCGTGTCCCCTCAAGCGCTGGAAATACCGTGGTGCCGCTCACGCTTTCGTCGCGCTGGGTCAGGAACAGCGCCGACGGATTGACGACTTCGGCCAGCCCACCCTCGGCCATGGCGAAAACGCCGATCTCCTCGGTGCCGCCGAACCGGTTCTTGATCGCGCGCAGGATGCGATATTGGTGGCTGCGCTCGCCTTCGAAGCTGAGCACGGTATCGACCATATGTTCGAGCACGCGCGGACCCGCAATGCTGCCATCCTTGGTCACATGACCCACCAGGACGACGGCGGTGCCGCGTTCCTTGGCAAAGCGAATCAGTTCCTGGGCACAGGCGCGCACCTGACTGACGGTGCCGGGCGCCCCCTCAATCAGGTCAGAATGCATCGTCTGGATCGAATCGATCACCAACAGGCGTGGCGGCGCGCCCATGCCCAGCGTCGTCAGGATGTCGCGGGTGGACGTCGCCGCCGCCAGCATCACCGGCGCGGTCCCAAGCCCCAGCCGCCGCGCGCGCAACCGCACCTGATCCGCCGCTTCTTCGCCCGAGACATAGGCGACGCTGTGCCCGCTGAGCGCGAGCCGCGCCGCCGCCTGAAGCAACAGCGTCGACTTGCCGATCCCCGGATCGCCACCGATCAGCGTCGCCGACCCCTCGACAAACCCGCCCCCCAGCGCGCGGTCAAGCTCGGCCAGCCCGGTCGGCAATCGCGGCGGCAGCGCGATATCGCTATCCAGCCCGACGAGCTGCAGCGCGCGCCCCCCGGCCTGCAGGCTGTGCTTGGCCTGAAACGGGGTGGGCTTGGCAACGCTGTCCTCGACCAGGCTGTTCCAAGCACCGCAATCGGCGCACTGCCCCGCCCAGCGGGGTGACACCGCGCCGCATGCCTGACATGCATATTGCTTTTGGATTTTTGCCACAATCGTTGCCTGATCCCATTGGCCTAGCAGACTTGGAACGATAAGGGAACAGCGATAACCGCACCAGCCATCCCGATTCCGGCGATGCAGATTGGCATGGGGTGACGATTGTCCGGCTTGACGCAATTTCCTTTTGCACTGCACCCAGCTATGGGCCGGTGAGATGATGACTTCCGAACTTCGCGTTGCGCTGTTCAGCGGCAATTATAACTACGTCCGTGACGGACCGACTCAGGCGCTCAACCGGTTGGTCGGCTATCTGCTCGCTCAGGGGGCAGCGGTGCGCGTTTACGCGCCCACCATTGCGAAACCGGCCTTTGCGCCAACGGGCGATCTGATCAGCGTGCCGTCCTTTGCCGTGCCGGGACGCAGCGAATATCGGGTGGCGATGGGCCTGCCAGCCAAATTGCGCCGCGATCTGGAGGCTTTTGCTCCCAATCTGGTGCATGTGTCCGCGCCCGACATCCTTGGTCACCGCGCGGTGAGCTGGGCGCGGGGACACGACATTCCGGTGATCGCATCGGTGCACACGCGCTTTGAAACCTATTTGCGCTATTATGGTGTCGGCTTTCTCGAACCGGCCGCAGTTGCGCTGCTGCGTCGCTTTTACCGGCGGTGTGACGCGATTTTGCCACCGTCACAGTCGATGGTCGATCTGTTGCGCGAGCAGCGTATGAACACCGATATCGACATTTGGTCGCGCGGGGTGGACCGCACGATCTTCACCCCGTCGGCGCGCAGCCTGAGCTGGCGGCGCGACATGGGCATTGGCGATGATGAATTTGTCATCGGCTTTCTGGGCCGCCTGGTGCTGGAGAAGGGGCTGGATGTCTTTGCCGCCGTCATCACCGAATTGATGCGGCGCGGCGTCCCGCACCGGGTGATGGTCGTGGGTGAAGGCCCGGCGCGCGATGGCTTTGCCCATCAAGTGCCAACGGCGGTGTTCGCAGGGTTTCAGGAGGGCGCGAGCCTTGGCCGCGCGGTGGCGTCGATGGACGTGCTGTTCAACCCCAGCGTCACCGAAACCTTTGGCAATGTGACGCTGGAGGCAATGGCCTGCGCAGTCCCCGTGGTTGCAGCCATTGCCACGGGCGCGTCGAGCCTGGTCGAGGATCATGTGACGGGCCGCCTGGTAGATCCCAGCGACATCGGCGGCTATGCCGACGCGTTGGCCGCTTATGCACAGGATCGCGACCTTGCCGACACCGATGGCCTGGCGGGCGAGGCAAAGGCGGGCGCTTACGGCTGGGATGCAATCAATCAAAAGGTGATCGACAAATATCTCGGCGTGCTCGCGCGGCGGGGGCGTTGACACCTCAACCGGCATGATGAAGCCAATCGCCAAGGCGCGCGCCACGCGATAAGCTTTACGCCCATGGCCGACCTGTTTTCCCCCGACCCGCCCGAGCGCCACCCGCTGACGACTGACGCACCACTTGCCGAGCGACTTCGTCCGCAAACGCTTGCCGATATTGTCGGGCAGGACCATATTACCGGGCCAGAAGGCGCAATTGGCCGGATGGTGGCGGCGGGTCGGCTGTCGTCGATCATCCTGTGGGGACCGCCCGGCACCGGCAAAACGACGATTGCGCGCCTGCTCGCCGATGCGGTCAAACTGCGCTTTGTCGCCATTTCGGCAGTGTTTTCAGGCGTCGCCGATCTAAAGCGTGCCTTTGCCGAGGCGCGTGACCATGCCCGCACCGGCACCCGCACCTTGCTGTTCGTCGATGAAATCCACCGCTTTAATCGCGCGCAGCAGGATGGGTTTTTGCCGTTTGTTGAGGATGGCACCGTCATTTTGGTGGGCGCGACCACCGAAAACCCCTCGTTCGAGTTGAACGCCGCCTTGCTCAGCCGCGCGCAGGTGCTGATCCTCAACCGGCTTGACGCAGAGGCGCTGGCCGCGCTGCTGACGCGGGCAGAGGCAGTCGAAGCGCGCGCCCTCCCCCTCACCGCAGAGGCACGGGCGGCGCTGATCGCGACGGCGGATGGCGACGGCCGGTTCCTGCTCAATCAGGCGGAGACCTTGTGGTCAGTTGACTTGCCCGAACCGCTCGATCCGGCGGCACTGGGCGCGTTTCTGCAGCGGCGCGTCGCGGTGTATGACAAGGACAGGGAAGGACATTACAACCTCATCTCCGCACTCCACAAATCGCTGCGGGGAAGCGATCCGCAGGCGGCGCTCTATTATCTCGCGCGAATGCTGACCGCGGGCGAGGAACCGCTTTATGTTCTGCGGCGGCTGGTCCGGTTTGCAAGCGAGGATGTCGGCCTTGCCGATCCGCATGCGCTTGTCCAATGCCTTGCCGCCAAGGACGCCTATGACTTTCTGGGCCATCCCGAGGGCGAGCTCGCGATTGTGCAGGCGTGCCTGTATCTGGCGACCGCGCCCAAATCGAACGCGGCCTATAAGGCGCAGAAGGCCGCGTGGAAATCGGCACGCGACACTGGGTCGCTAATGCCGCCTGCCCATATCCTGAACGCGCCGACCAAGCTGATGAAGGACATCGGCTATGGCAAGGGCTATGCCTATGACCATGACCGCGCGGCGGGCTTTTCGGGCGCGGATTACTGGCCCGACAGCATGACGCCGCAACTTTATTATCAACCAACCGACCGCGGCTTTGAAAAGCGCATTGCCGAGCGGTTGGCTTATTGGGAGGATTTGCGCCGTGCTGAAACCTAGGAACCTCATGCTCGCGGGCGCGCTGGTCGCCGCGCCTATCGCTGCCCAACAGGCAAAGGCGCCTGCGCCCTATACGCTGGCGATTGCGGCGGGATACAAGGCGTTGATGACGTGCAGCGCGATGTTCATCGGCGGGCGGACCGAGACCCAAATCGCCAAGGACGAGCTGAGCGGCATCTACGCCGACTATGACGCGATCGTCCCCACGCTGACAGCGGCGGTGGATGCGCGGGCCGGGCTGGTTTCGGTGGCGTTTGACTCATCACTGCCGCCGCGCCGGGCGGTTTACCGAAACGGCCGCGGCTGCACGATCGAACCGATCGGAGCGGCGCGCCCGGTTGCCGCCAACACCCCGGGTCGCATCGGCCCCGCGCCCGCCAATCCTGCGCCGTGGCCGCTGGGCGACTCGCTCCCGCGCATGGCATTCGCGCCCATCCCCGCCGTCGGCCGAGCGATGACGGGCGGCTATGGCGGCAAGACCACCGGCGTCGTCGTGTTGCGCGGTAAGAGCTTGATTGTAGAGGCTTATGCCGATGGCTTTGGCCCCTATACCGCGCAGCGCACCTGGTCGGTTGCCAAGAGCATTACCGGCACACTGGTCGGCATTGCGGTGAAGGAGCGGATTGTGGACGTCAACGCCCCGCCCCGCATCCCCGAATGGGCCGATGAGCCCCCGACCAATTCGCGGCGTCAGATCACGCTCGACAATCTGCTGCGGATGGCATCGGGTCTGCACAGCGCGACGGCGGGCAATCGCACCGATGCCGTCTATTTCGGCGGCACGGCGGTGACCGAGGAGGCGGTGCACTGGCCCATTGAAGTCAAGCCCGGCACCCGCTTTCGTTATGCCAATAACGATATCCTGCTGGCGATGCGCGCGCTGCGTGCAGCCCTTGGGGAGGTGCGCCACAGGGATTTTCCCGCCCGCGCGCTATTTGACCGGATCGGCATGAAGCACACCATTGCCGAGACCGATTGGCGCGGCAATTATGTGTCGTCGAGCCAGATTTGGACGACCGCGCGTGACCTGGCGCGATTCGGGCTGCTCTATCTCGACGATGGCGTCTGGAATGGCGCGCGCATCCTGCCGGTCGGATGGCGCAGCTATGTCACCACGCCCAGCGGCCCGCAGCCGGCGAGCGGCTTTGGCTATGGCGCGACCTTCTGGCTGATGAACAAAGTGCCCGGCGTCCCCGCCGACGCTTTTTCCGCCAATGGCAATCGCGGGCAATATGTCGTGATCGTGCCCAGCCGCGGCATCGTGCTCGTCCGGCGCGGCGAAGATCCGGCGAGCAATGGCTTCGACATCGCCAAATTCACCGCCGACGTGCTCACCGAGGTAAAATGAGGGACTGGGACGAGGCGCTGGCCCATGCCGCATCGCTGCCCGGCGTCGTCATCGCGCCATTCTATGGGCGGCCCGCCGCGAAAGTGGCGGCAACTGGCCGTGCCTTCCTTTCGCAGGGGCGCGAAGCCGATTCCTTCTGCATCCATATCGACCGCGACATGATCGACATGCTGAAAGCAACTGATGCGGCAACCTATCACCAGACCCCGCATTATGAAGGGTGGGACACGGTCCTCGTCCGTTATGGCAGCGCCGATCCAGCGCGGGTGATCGCCATGATCGAGCGCGCTTATGCCTATGCAGCGGCCCGGCCAAAGGTGCGGGCCCGATCCCCCCGGTGAGCCGCTTTGCCCATTTCGTAGCGATTGACTGGTCGGGGGCGGTTGGGTCGTTTCAGCGCGGTATCGCGGTGGCGATATGCCATGCGGGGCGCACCGCCCCATGGCTCATCGCGCCGCCGGGGCGATACTGGTCGCGGATCAATGTGCTGACATGGCTCACCTCGGCGCTTCCCGCCGACACGCTGATCGGGTTTGACCTTGGCCCCGCCCTGCCCTTTACCGACCAGGACGCCTATTTTCCCGGTTGGAACAAAAGCCCCGCCAACGCCCGCGCGCTTTGGGCACTGGTGGAGAACATCTGCGCCGACGAACCCCATTTGGGCGCGACCCGCTTTGTCGATCATCCAACGGCAAGCGCGCATTTCCGACGCCATGGTGGCCGCACTGGTGCCGCGTTCGGCACCGGGCGGGGGCGGCTCCGCGTGACCGAACTCGCGCAACAGGTGCAGGGGCTTAGACCCTATTCAAACTTCAACCTTGTCGGCGCCGCGCAAGTCGGCAAATCGAGCCTGACGGGCATGCGATTGTTGCACCAGCTGGGGGAGCGCCTGCCAGTATGGCCCTTTGACCCGGTTGGTGCGAGCGGATCGGCGATCGTCGAAATATATACCAGCCTGGCCGCGATGGCGGCGGGGCGACCGCGCGGGCGCACCAAAATGCGCGACCGGGCTGCCCTTAACGCAGCGCTGGCCGCACCAGCCATCGACAGCGCAGGCGTGGGCGGTGACGGGCTGATTGATGACCATATGAGCGACGCGCTGCTGACTGCCGCCTGGCTGCGTCGCCATGCCGATTGCGCACCTTTGTGGCAGCCGACAAGCCTTTCTTCGACAATTGCCGATACAGAGGGC
Source organism: Sphingomonas sp. (assembly GCA_013822915.1). GTDB lineage: Bacteria > Pseudomonadota > Alphaproteobacteria > Sphingomonadales > Sphingomonadaceae > Sphingomonas. The sequence continues at coordinate 13,295 of PNLG01000005.1, forward strand.
TGGACGTTCGGCGTAAGCTGACGCATTTGGGGGAACACCAGCCCGTTTGCGGGCCATGCCGGTTTAGCTCAGCTGGTAGAGCAGCGGTTTTGTAAACCGAAGGTCGCGGGTTCGATTCCTGCAACCGGCACCACCCCACACGCACCCACCCTTTCCCCCGGCGCCCCAACGCGCTAGCATCCCCGCCAAAGGGTGGAGAGGCCCGGCACAAAAGGAGCGGCATGATCCGCGAAAAGGAATTGCGGCTGGCGCTGGTCTGCTATGGCGGGATCAGCCTTGCCGTCTATATGCACGGCATCAGCAAGGAAGTGTGGCGGCTTGCCCGCGCGAGTTGTGCCTTTCACGACGGGCAAACGCCCGCAGAGGGATCGCAGGGGGTTTACCGCGCGCTGCTTCAGGAAATTGAGGACGAGCATCAGCTCCGGTTGCGCGTGCTGATTGATATTATCGCGGGCGCAAGTGCGGGCGGCATCAACGGCGTGTTTCTGGCGCAGGCGATTTCGACCGGCCAATCGCTCGAACCGCTGACCAGGCTGTGGTTCGATTCGGCCGATGTCGAACAGTTGATTGATCCCCATCAGGGCCCCGCGCACCGGCTGGCGAAAATCTGGGCACTGCCGCTGGTGTGGTTCGCCCAGCGCCGCAGCGGCGATTCGCTCGACAAGCTGGTCGAACCCGCCGCGCGCAAGGAAGTGCGCGCCAAGCTGTCGAAATTCGTCCGCTCGCGCTGGTTTGAGCCACCCTTTGGCGGCAAGCGTTTCCTCAATCTGGTGCTCGATGCGTTTGAGGCGATGGCGGCTGCGCCGCGCGGACCACGCCTGCTGCCGGACGGGCAACCGCTTGACCTGTTCGTGACCGTCACCGATTTTACCGGCCACCCCGAAAGGCTGACGCTTAACTCTCCGCCCGAAGTGATCGAGACCGAACACCGCCTGATCTTCCCGTTTTCCGATTGCGGCACAGCGCAAGACAGCCTGGCGCCGATTGGCGAGCTGGCCTTTGCGGCCCGCGCCACATCAAGCTTTCCCGGCGCCTTTCCGCCCGTGACGGTGGGCGAGCTTGATGCGGTGCTCGCCGAGCGCGGGCTGGACTGGCCGGAACGTGCGGCATTTCTGACGAAAATGCTGCCGCGCCATGCCGCAGTCGGCGCGGCGGACAAAGCAGTGCTGATTGACGGATCGGTCCTGGTCAACGCACCGTTTCGCCCCGCGATCGAAGCGCTGCGCCAGCGCCCCGCCCGCCGCCAGGTCGATCGCCGCTTTATCTATATCGATCCGTATCCCGGCGGAAAAATGGACGGTGCCCGGCACGGTGTTCCAGGCTTTTTTCAGACGATCATCGGCGCTGTCTCCGCCCTTCCCCGCCAGCAGCCGATCCGCGACAATCTTGAGGCGATTACCGAGCGGTCCGAGCGGGCGCAGCGCATGGCGGAGATCATCGCCGGCATCCGTCCCGAAGTCGAAGCGGAAGTGGAATCACTGTTCGGCTACACTCTCTTCCTCGACCGGCCCAATGTTGCCAGACTGGCAAGCTGGCGCAAACGCGCGCAAACGGCGGCCGCGACCAAGGCGGGTTATGGCTATGCCGCCTATGGTCATTTGAAGCTGGCAGGCGTCATCGACGCGATTACCCAGCTGCTCCATGATGTCAGCGGCGATCCGGGGGTCGAGCACCGCGCCGAACTTCACCGCCTCGTGACCCGCGCGGTCAAGGCGCTTGGCATGAACGCGGCTGGCCCCACATTTGCGGGCGGGACGAGCCCTGAGACGATCGCGTTCCTCCGCTCGTTCGATTTTGGCTTTCGTATCCGGCGATTGCGGCTATTGGCGCGACGGCTGAGCGATATTGAGGCGCAATATGACGAAGTAGATATCGGTGCGCTGCGTGAGGCGATTTACGCGTCGCTCGCCCGTTATCTTGATGCCAAACGCACTGATCAGCATTTGGCGCTGGCATCACAGGTGCGGGCTGCGCATAGCGATGCAGTCGGCTTGCTCGACGCGCTTGCCGCCTCGCTCAACCTGAAAACGCTCGATGACGATACCGAAGAGCGGCTGACAACGGCGCTGGCCGCCGCCGACCGCAATGTCCGTCGCACGATGTTGCTGACTTATCTGGGCTTTCCCTATTTCGACGCCGCGACACTCCCGCTGCTTCAGGGGGAGGGGCTCGACGAATTTGACGCGATCAAGGTCGATCGGATTTCGCCCGATGACGCCACAGCCATCCGCGCGGGCGGGGCAGAGGCGACGCTC
>PNLG01000020.1 GCA_013822915.1 Sphingomonas sp.
CGGGTCGGGGCCGTCCACCATCGCGCGATTGCCGATCACATAAATGCGATTGCGGTCGAGCCGCCGGGCATAAAGCGCCGGTTCGACATCGCGCGCCAGCACAATCGCGGCATCCAACCCCTCGCCCAGTCGCGAAATGCCGTGACCGCCAGTGTCGATGTCGAGGTGCAGTTCGGGGTGAAGCGCGCGCAATTCGCCCAATCGCGGGAATAACCGCTGAGTCGCGAAGAGCGGCAACACGCCCAGGCGCAATCGCTGAACATCTGTGGGGCTGGTCAGCGCTTCGACCGCATCGGCCATCATGTCGAGCGCGGGGGAAATTTGCGCGATCAACCGCTCACCATCGCTGTTGAGCACCATTGCCTGATGCCGACGGTCGAACAGCGGGCGGTCGATGAAGCGTTCCAGCGCCTGCACCCGGCGACTGAGCGCGGGGGCGGAGAGCGCCAGCTCTTGCGCGGCCGCCTTGACCGAGCCGAGCCTGGCAACCTGAACAACCGCTTCGATGGCGGTCAGCGGCGGCAATCGGCGCATTCCTCATCCTCTTATGGTGCAGTGCGTCACAATGACGTTAGCATTGGCCGGGGCCAGCACGCCAGAGACGATTGCAATCAGCGCAACCACTGTTTGTTTTTTCGCACTTGCAGCAAGAGTTGTTGCGGCGCACATAGAGCAGGCCTTTCAGGCATCCTCTCCTAAAACTTTTCGAGCCGATCCCTTCGGGTGGTCGGCTCTTTTTTTTGTCACGGTCGCGAAGCGGCTACCGCCGCTAGATCATGGCGGATGCGTCATCCTCGCTCGGCGTCGCCTGAACCGGGGCGTGGAGGAAACGCAGCGCATAGCTAAACAACAGCAATAATGCGGCCGCTGCCACTAGATAGGGAAAGGGCTTATAAAGTCCGTACAAGCCAACCCCGATCGACGGCCCAAGCACAAATGATGCGCCGTTGATCGACGTGACCTTGCCCGCCACCGACCCTTGACCGCCCGGCCCGACCGCGAGCGAGGCGCCAGCAGTAAAGCCGGGCCGGGTAAAGCCAAATCCGGCCGACGCCAGCGCATAAGACAGCGCAATCCCGTAAAGCGAGGTCGCCATCCCGGTCAGCACCGTGCCAATCGCGGCGGCCACCAGCCCGAACAGCACCAGCCGCCGCGGATCAAGATTAAGCAGCGGAATCAGCCCCCATTGTACCAGCAGCGCCGCACTCGCCCCCAGGATCAGCACCAGCCCGGTCGGCTGTAACGCGGCAATCGGTTCCAGGTTTAACCGGTCGATCACCAGAAAGCCGATCGTTTGACCGGTCATCGCTTGCGCATGACCCATCACCAGCCCGGCGATCATCCACCCCCGGATGCGCGGATCGCGATAGGGAATCTTCTCGATTCCCGTCGCGGTGGCCGCTGTCACGCTTGCCCCTGTCGATTGCCCGCCGATCGAGGGATAGGCGGTCGCCGCCCCCTGGCTCGGCGCCATGCCGCGATCATCCGACAGCATCCGGCGCAGCGCAATCACCATGACAAGCCCGAACAGCGCACCGATAAAGGCAGGACCCGCCAGCCCGACTTGCACGCCGCCGATACTGCCGAGCACCAGATAAGGGGCAACCGCCGGCCCCAGTATCGTGCCCAGCCCAAAGGCTGAACCGATCAGCGTCAGCGCCTTGGTGCGTTCTTCGCGCGTGGTTCGCCCGGCGACCAGCGCTTGCACAGCGGGTGGTGCTGCTGACCCAAATCCACCATAGATCAGTCGCCCCGCGATGAAGGCAACAAACGCGGCCGGGCCGGAAATCCAGCGATTGATTCCCGCCATCAGGAAAATGCCGCACAATGTCAGCGATACGACAAACCCCGCCATCCCAAGCAGGATCATCGCGCGTCGCCCCCGCCGATCGGAGCGTGCGGCCCAAAATGGTGCGGCAATCACCCACAGCAGCGCCGACACCGAAAACGCCGCTGCCACGCCGCTATCAGGCACGCTCAGCAACCGGCCAAGGGCGGGCAAAACCGATTGCAGCGCGGTATTGCCCGCCGCAATCGTCAACATCACCATGAACAGCAGCGCGAAATCGCGGTCGAACTTGGTTGCGGGTTTCATGTGCGGGCCCAGTCATAATCGCGCTCGACGCGGGCAACGCACAGCTCATAGCGGCTATACCAGCGGTCGCGCCCGGCTTCGCGGATTGCCTTGTGTTCGGGGTCGTCGCGCCACGCCTTGGCGCAGTTCTCATCGGCCCAAAAACTGACGGTGATGCCAAAGCCGTCGTCGCCGCGCGCGCTTTCGAACCCGCAATAGCCCGGCTGGGTGGCGGCGCGCGCCTGCATCGCCAAGGCGGCCGTGGAATAGCCATCGCTATCGACACCGGTGCGGACCGACATGAAGATGACCGCGATTTGCCCTTTTCGTGACATGCGCCCCCGCTTAGGCTCTATGGCTTGGCGCGCAACCCCCGTTCATGCGCGTGCGGCATTGTTGACTCGTGGCCGACCCCGGCCTATGGGCTCCCGCTTCCAGACAGACAAGGATGTGCGATGGCGCGCGTTACCGTCGAAGATTGCGTCGACAAGATTCCCAACCGTTTCGATCTCGTTTTGCTGGCGGCCCAGCGCGCGCGCCAGATTTCGGGCGGTGCGGAGCTGACGCTGGACCGCGACCGCGACAAGAATCCGGTGGTGGCTTTGCGCGAAATCGCAGAGGAAACGGTGCGCCCGCCGCAGCTTGAAGAAGCACTCGTGCAGAGTTTGCAGCGCGTCCAGATCGATGATGACGACGCGCCCGACGATGACGGCTCGCTGTCGGCATCGGCAGAGGCGCTGCGGCTGACAGCGGCGGCCCCGCCGCGCAACCAGAATCTGGGCGCCGATTACGAGGGTTGAGCACCAGGCTCGACGTTGCTGCTTGCGGCGCGTCCCTTAAACCCTTGGGCGATCACATACCATTCGCTTGAATCCTTGCGGCTGGCGGGTGGCTTCGCGTGCTTGACGGTCGCAAAATTGCGCTTCAGCGCGGCGACCAGCACGCTGTCGGCGCCGCCTGCCAGCACTTTCGCGACGAAATCGCCACCGGGGCGCAGCACGGATCCGGCAAAATCGGCGGCGAGCTCGACCAGCCCCATGGTGCGCAGATGGTCGGTCTGCGGATGGCCGACGGTGTTCGCCGCCATGTCGGACAGCACCAGATCGGCGGGCCCCGCGAGCGCCTCCATCAGCAATTCGGGCGCGCGCGCATCGTTGAAGTCGAGCTGAAAGATCGTCACCCCCTCGATCGGATCAACCGGGAGCAGGTCGATACCAACAATCGCGGCGCCCGGCGCTTGTTTGCGCACCACTTGGCTCCAGCCGCCGGGTGCAATGCCAAGATCGACGACGCGGCGCACACCCCGCAAAAAGCTGAACCGCTCGTCCAGTTCGATCAGCTTATAGGCGGCGCGGCTGCGATACCCTTCCGCCTTGGCGCGCTTGACATAGGGGTCGTTGAGCTGGCGTTCGAGCCAGCGCGTCGATTGCGGCGATCGCCCGCGCGATGTGCGCACCCGCGTGCGGCCACCCGATCCGCCCCGGCTCATCGTGCGCGCCTCACGCCTGCGAGCCGGGCATCAGGCAGCGCAAAATCCCTTCGCGAATGCCGCGATCGGCCACCCCCAGCCGCTCGGCGGGCCAAAGATCGAGGATCGCCTCCAAAATCGCGCACCCCGCCACGACCAGATCGGCGCGCTCGGTGCCGATACAGGTCAGCCCGGCGCGCTCGGTGACCGATTTGCCCGCCAGATCGGCACTGATCGCACGCATCGCGCTGGCGGGCACGATCAACCCGTCAACGGCGGCGCGGTCATATCGGCTGAGCCCCAGATGGACGCTCGCCAGCGTCGTCACTGTGCCCGATGTGCCGAGCAAGCGGGGTTGGCGCGGCGCCCGCGGAAGGCGCGCGGCAAAACCGGCCATGCTCGTGCGCGCCAGATCGCGCATCCGGGTATAGACCGCCGCGCGGCCCGCCGCATCGGACCCGATGCCTGCGCTTTCGGTCAGCGACACCACACCCCATGGCGCGCTGTGCCAGTCGAGTACGGTCGGCACCGGTGTGCGCGTGTCGACCAGCACCAGCTCGGTCGAGCCGCCGCCAATGTCGAATACGAGCGCGGGCTCATCGCCGGGTTCGAGCAGGATGTGGCAGCCAAGCACGGCGAGCCGGGCCTCCTCCTCCGCGGTGATGATGTCGAGCGCGATGCCGGTCTCACGATAGGCGCGTTCGATAAACGCGGCGCCATTGCTGGCGCGGCGACATGCTTCGGTCGCGACGGAGCGGGCCAGCACGACATTGCGGCGCCGCAGCTTGTCGGCACAAATGGTGAGCGCTGCCAGCGTGCGGTTGATGGCCGCTTCGTTCAATTGGCCGGTCGCGGCCAGCCCCTCGCCAAGTCGAACCACACGCGAAAAGGCATCGACAACGGTAAAGCCCGACTCTGCCGGGCGCGCGATCAACAAGCGGCAATTATTGGTGCCAAGGTCGAGCGCGGCATAATGGCGCGCCGCAGAGACGCGCGGGCGGCTCTTGCGAATTGGCGCTTCGCCGACCTGGCCCCCACCACGTCCAACCGGCGCCTGGGCCGATTGGTTCCCCATGCCGTATCACCATCATTGTGTCGGTCCGGGGTGAATACCCCCGCCGTGCTTGGCGCCAACGATAGCCGACAGGGTGCAGTGCGGCAAGAGCGGTGCCGCTGTCCCTGCGTTGACACCTGCTGGCACCGTGCTTAGACGGCCAATCAGCGTTGCCCCGTCGTCTAAAGGTAAGACCACGGACTCTGACTCCGTTAATTGAGGTTCGAATCCTCACGGGGCATCCAGCTTGATCGGGCCTGCCGCGATCGGTTCAGCTCGAATAGCCTTTCAACTCATCGCCGATGATGCGCACGACGTGCAGCACATTGGTAGAGCCGGGCGTGCCAAAGGGGACGCCCGCCATCACGATCACCCGGTCGCCAGCTTTCGCGATTTTGTGGCGCAGCGCCATGCGCTTGGCCTTGGCGACCATTTCCTCAAACGAATCGACATCGCGGGTGTGGACGGCGTGCGCGCCCCATAACAGGCCCAGCCGACGCGCGGTGTCCATGCGCGGGGTCAGCACCAGCAGCGGCACTGACGGGCGCTCGCGCGCGATCCGCCGCGCGGTCGACCCGGAGGTAGTGAAACAGATGATGGCGGCTGCCGACACGGTCTGCGCGATGTTCTTTGCGGCCTCTGACAAGGCATCGGCGGTGGTCGGGTCGGGGCGCGTGATGGTGAAGTGGACGCGCTCGGCGTGCATCGGGTCGCGCTCGACCGCTTCAGCGATCGAATTCATCATCGCGACCGATTCCTCGGGCCAAGCACCCGCCGCGCTTTCCGCCGACAGCATGATCGCATCGGCGCCGTCATAAACTGCGGTCGCGACATCCGACACTTCGGCGCGGGTGGGCGAGGGGGCTGTAATCATCGATTCGAGCATTTGGGTTGCCACCACGACCGGCCGCCCCAGCCGCCGCGATACCTCGACAATCCGTTTTTGGAGCGGTGGGACTTGTTCCGGCGGCAGCTCGACGCCCAGATCGCCGCGCGCCACCATCACCCCGTCGCATTGTTCGACAATTTCCTCCAGCCGGTCGATCGCCGACGGCTTTTCGATCTTGGCGAGCAGCGCGGCGCGCCCGTGAATCAATCGCCGTGCTTCAGCGAGATCATCGGGGCGCTGCACAAACGACAGCGCGATCCAGTCAACCTTCTGATCCAGCGCGAACGCAAGGTCGCTCCGGTCCTTTTCGGTCAGCGCGGCCATCGGCAACACGACATCGGGCACGTTCAGCCCCTTGCTGTTCGACAACATGCCGCCGATTTCGACCCGGGTTTCGATCCGGACATCGTCACCGTTCACTACCCGAAGCACCAGCTTGCCATCGTCGAGCAACAGCCGCGCGCCGGGCCGGATCGCTTCGAAAATTTCGCGATGGGGTAATTCGACGCGGGCGGCATCGCCGGGCGTGGCATCGCGATCGAGCAGGAAAGTCGCGCCGGTTTCCAGCATCACCTTGCCGCCCGCAAATTTGCCAACGCGCAGCTTTGGCCCCTGAAGATCGGCCAGAATTGTCGATGGGCGGCCAATGCGGCGCTCCATGGCGCGAATCGCCTCGATCAGCGGGATTTTGGCGGCCTGATCGCCGTGGCTCATATTGATCCGAAACGCATCGGCACCGGCGCGAAACAGTTTTTCGATCATTTCGGGCGTGCCGCTGGCGGGGCCAAGCGTTGCCAGCACGCGCACTTTGCGCAACCGGGGACTGACCGCTTTCGACATGGGCACGCTCTCCTCGCCTTGTGCGAAACCGCCTCTAGTCGCTATCTCCCCTCACTCAAAGGAGATTGCAATGACGACCCCCGATATCGACACCCTGAACATCGATTCCGTTGATGATGCTGTTGCCGCGGCTGCCTTTCGGCGGCTGGTTCGCCATTTGCAGCACCGCATCGATGCGCAAAATGTCGATCTGATGGGGCTGGCCGGGTTCTGCCGCAATTGTCTTGGCGATTGGGTGAGCGAGGAATCGGGCGGTGCGATGGATCGGGCGGCAGCGCGCGCGGCGGTATACGGCATGCCCTATGCCGACTGGAAAGCCGCGCATCAGGCCCCGGCAACGCCCGACCAGCTCGACCGCATGGCGCAAAGTGTTGCGCGCAATCCGGCCAATGGTTGAACGGATTATTCGACAAGATCATTTGACCAATATCCTTGACAGAGCTGCTTGACCCAACGGCGCTCACGCGCAACGATCAATCGGTCTGAAGGTTGGTCGTGTGATGAGTGAAATGGAGGGGGTGATGATGAAACCGGTCCTGCTGGCAGCGTTAATGATGCTTGCCGCGCCCGCCTTGGCGCAGGAGCGTCCCGTGCCGCCCCCGGCAAAGGTTACCTATGTTCATGCTGGCACGCTGCTCGACCGGCCGGGCCAGCCGCCCCGCCGCGCCGCGACGATCATCATCCGCGACGGCAAGATCGCCGAGGTGCGCGATGGCTATGCAGCACCCGAGGCGGGTGCCACGTTGATCGACCTGAAGGATCGCTTTGTCCTGCCCGGCCTGATCGACATGCATGTCCATCTGTGGGGTATTGGCGGCGATCCGATGCGCGCGCGGCTCGGCCGGCTCAACCGCGACAGCTTTGACGAAATGGTCGAGGCGCAGAAAAACGCGCGCGCCACGCTGGAGGCGGGCTTTACCACGGTGCGCGATCTGGGCGGTGAGCCGCGCGGGGTGCGGGCTTTGCGCGATGCGATCGACGCAGGCGACATCGCCGGGCCGACGATCATCAATGCCGGGCGGATGGTGTCGGTGACGGGCGGGCATGGCGACGGCACCAATGGCCTGGCCGAGGATTTTGCCGATGCGGTCCACGCGCATCAGATCAATACCTGCGACGGCCCCGATGATTGCAGGCGGGCGGTGCGGATGCAGATCGGGCTGGGCGCGCAGGTGATCAAATTTGCCGCGACCGGCGGCGTGTTGTCGAATGTCGCTGGCGGGCTGGGGCGGCAGATGACGGCGGAGGAGATGCGCACGCTGATCGACACCGCCCACGCCTTTGGCCGCAAAGTCGCTGCGCACAGCCATGCCGGTGCTGGCACTGATGCCGCGCTGGAGGCAGGCGTCGACACCATCGACCACGGCACCTTCATCGACGACAAGACGGTGGCGCTGTTCAAGGCAAAGGGCGCCTGGCTGGTGCCGACGATGATCGCGCCGGTGACAGCACTTGCGCAGGCGCGCAGCGGGGTGTTGCCGCCCGCGACAATCCCCAAGGCGGAAGCGGCCGCCGCCGCCGCCTTTGAAAGTCACAAGCGCGCGATTGCAGCAGGCGTCAAAATCGCCTTTGGCACCGATTCGGGCGTGTCGCGCCACGGCGACAATGCGAAGGAATTCGCGCTGATGGTCCGCGCCGGAATGACCCCGGCGGCCGCCATTCGCGCCGCCACGATCGACGCCGCCGATGCGCTGGGCCGCAAGGATCAGATCGGCTCGATCGAGGCGGGCAAGGCCGCCGATATCGTTGCGGTTGCGGGCGATCCGACGGTGGATGTCACCCGCTTGGAATCGGTTGATTTCGTCATGCGCCACGGCGTCACCGTCAAGCAGCGCGGGCAGCGCCAATCCTTTCCCGCCAATTGATCGCCCGATTGATCGCCTGATTGATCGCACCGCCTGGACCCGTTAGAGCGCGCGGCTCAATCCTGTTGGAGCACCCCCGTATGAGCGACATTATCGCAGCCGATCAGCTGCGCCTTTTCATCGAGCGGATCGAGCGGCTGGAAGAAGAGAAAAAGGGCATCGCCGACGATATCAAGGATGTTTATGCCGAGTCCAAATCAAACGGCTATGACACCAAAACGATGCGCGCGATCGTCCGGCTGCGGCGGATGGAAAAGCACCACCGGGACGAGGCCGAAATGCTGCTTGATACCTATAAGGCAGCGCTCGGGCTGGCGTGAGCGCGCGGCGTGAGTTGAGCAATGCGGCCCCTTTGCCTAGAAGCTGGGGCAAAGCGCCACTTTGCGGGGTTAATAATGGCCGGTCATTCCAAATTCAAAAACATCATGCACCGCAAAGGTGCGCAGGACAAAAAACGGTCGGGCATGTTTTCCAAGCTCAGCCGCGAAATCACGGTGGCGGCAAAAATGGGGCTGCCCGACCCCGACATGAACCCGCGGCTGCGCATGGCGGTGAACGCCGCCAAGGCGCAGTCAATGCCCAAGGACAATATCCAGCGCGCGATCGACAAGGCGTCAAAGGGCGATACCGAGAATTATGAGGAAATCCGCTATGAGGGCTTTGGCCCCGGCGGGGTGAGCCTCATCATCGAGGCGCTGTCCGACAATCGCAATCGCACCGCGACCAATGTGCGCACCGCTGTGTCCAAAAATGGCGGCAATCTGGGCGCGAGTGGCTCGGTCAGCCATGGGTTCGACCGGATGGGCCTCATCAACTATCCGGCGAGCGCAGGCAATGCCGACCATGTCTTTGAAGCAGCCCTTGAAGCAGGCGCCGAGGATGTAACGTCGAGCGAGGACGGCCATGAAATCTGGACGTCGAACGAGGAATTGCACGAAGTCGTCAAGGCGCTGACCCCTGTGCTCGGCGAGCCGGAAGGGGCAAAGCTTGCCTGGCGTCCGACCACGATGGTGACGGTCGGGCTGGACGAGGCGACGCAGCTGTTCAAGCTCATCGACACGCTAGACGATGACGATGACGTGCAGACGGTGTGGGGCAATTATGAAGTGCCCGACGATGTGATGGACAAGCTGGGGTGATGGCTGCGCCCCCCCGGCCAGCGGCAACGGGGCCGGTTGCTGCGCTGGTGCGGCATTGGGTGATCGCTGCGGCCTATCTGGCGGGCATTCTCGCGCTGCTGGCGCCGCTGGTTTACCTAGGCTGGGGATGGCAGATATTGCTGATCCATTTGTGCGGCGTGGCCTATGCTATCCATCAGATCGAGGAGCATTGGGACGACCGGTTTCGCGCGTTTGTGAACCAGCGGATGTTCGGCGGGGTCGAGGCGCTCAGCCTAAATGCCGTCTGGTGGATCAATGTGCCGGGCGTGTGGGGCATCAACATTGCAGCACTTTATGGAGCGATCATGGGTAGCCCGGCGGATGGGCTGGTGGCGCCTTATTTGATGCTGGTCAACGCTGTTGGGCATGGCGCGGGCGCGATCCGTTTTGGCTATAATCCCGGGTTGGCGACGTCGGTGCTGCTGTTCGCGCCGATTGGGCTGGCGGCGGTGATGATGATCCCGGCCGCCTTGGTCGCGCATGGGATCGGGCTGGGAATCGCCATTGCGATCCATCTGGCGATCATCGGCTTTGTGCTCCCCCGTGCGTGGCGCAGTGGGGGGAAGGTGCGCGCGTGATTCTGCTCGGCCTTGACCCTGGGCTCGGCACGACCGGCTGGGGTCTGATCCGCGCGGAGGGCAATCGGCTCAGCCACCTCGCCAATGGGCGGCTGAAGACAGGAGCCGCCGAGCCGCTGCCGCGTCGGCTGGCGCATCTCGACGCGATGGTGTCGGCACTGCTCGCCGACCATGCGCCAGCGGCGGCGGCGGTTGAGGAAGTGTTCGTCAACACCAACCCGCAATCGACGCTGAAGCTCGCGCACGCACGCGGGGTCTGCCTTGCCGCGCTCGCGCGGGCGGGCGTGGAGGTTGGTGAATATGCGCCGCGCCTCGTTAAGAAAGCGCTGGTCGGCACGGGGGCGGCGGACAAGGTGCAGGTGCAGGCGATGGTCGCGCGACTGTTGCCCGGGGCGATGATTGCGGGCGCGGATGCGGCGGACGCGCTGGCGGTCGCGATTGTCCATGCGCACCATCTCGCCAGCGCGCGCGCGCTTCGCTAAGGGGCAGCGCATGACAACGCATGCCCCCAGCCCCGAACTGCTTGCCAAGGCGGAAACGCTGACCGAGGCGCTGCCCTATCTCCAGCGGTATAAGGGTGCCACCTTTGTCGTGAAGTATGGCGGCCACGCGATGGGCGATGCCGAACTGGCGCGCGATTTTGCCGAAGACGTCGTGCTGTTAAAGGCGGTAGGCATCAACCCCGTCGTCGTGCACGGCGGCGGGCCGCAAATCGGCGCGATGCTGACCCAGCTTGGCGTTGAATCGCGCTTTGTGGGTGGCCTGCGCGTGACCGATGCGGCAACCGCACGGGTTGCCGAAATGGTGCTGTCGGGGGCGATCAACAAGGAACTTGTCACCTGGATTGGTGGCGCTGGTGGCCGCGCGATCGGCATTTCGGGTAAGGATGCGGGCTTTGTGCGCGCCGCCAAAGTCACCCGCACCACCCGCGACCCCGACAGCAATATCGAACGCATTGTCGATCTGGGCTTTGTTGGCGAGCCGGAGGCGATTGACCGGCGCGTGCTCGACACGATTTGCGACGCGGGGATGATCCCGGTGGTGGCGCCGGTCGGATACGGCGCGGATGGCATGACCTATAATATCAACGCTGACACGATGGCGGGCGCGATTGCAGCGGCAATGGGGGCGGCGCGGCTGTTCCTGCTCACCGATGTGGCGGGCGTGCTCGACAAGAGCGGCGCGCTGCTGACCGATCTCGACCCGGCCAGGATCGCCGAATTGCAACGCGACGGCACGATTACCGGCGGCATGATCCCCAAGCTGGAGACGTGCGTGACCGCGGTTGAGGCAGGCGTCGACGCCGCCGTCATTCTCGACGGGCGGGTGCCGCATGCGATGCTGCTCGAAATCTTTACCCGGCGGGGTGTGGGCACGCTCGTCCACCGATAGGACTGGCAAAGGGTGCCTTGCATCGCTATATCACCTGACAGACGGAGACCCGAACCTTGCTGACGCTCATTCAGATTGCCCAAGTGCTGCTCAGCGTGCTGTCGATCATCATCCTGGCGCAGTTTGTGCTGTCGCTGTTGATCGCGTTCAATGTGGTCAACACTTATAACGAGTTCATCCGCCAGTTTTACAACGGTCTTAATCAGGTAACCGAGCCGCTGTACCGCCCGATCCGGCGGGTGCTGCCCGATTTCGGCCAGCTCGATTTTTCGCCGATGGTGGTGTTGCTCCTCATCCGCATTGCCGGGCTGGTGCTCGACAACATTGCGCTGACGATCATGACGGGGCGGCCGCTCTAACGCTGGCGGTGGGCGGATCGGCTCGCTATGAGCCGGGGCCATGAGCGCAGACATCATCGACGGCAAGGGCTTTGCCACCGCCCTTCGCGCGCGCATCGCCGCGCAGACCGCCGCGTTTCGCGCCGCCACCGGACGCGCGCCGGGCCTCGCAGTGGTGCTGGTCGGCGAAGACCCGGCGTCCGCGGTCTATGTTCGTAACAAGGGCAAGGCGACGGTGGCTGCCGGGATGGAAAGCGTCGAATACCGCCTGCCCGCCGATGGTGCGCAAGCCGACTTGCTCGCGCTGATCGACCGGCTGAACGCCGATCCGGCGGTCGACGGTATCCTCGTCCAACTGCCGCTGCCGCCGCATATCGATGCCGACCGGGTGATCCTCGCAATCGATCCGGCAAAGGATGTTGATGGCTTTCACCCCGAAAATGTCGGGCGGCTGGCGATCGGGCTGGATGGCTTTGTGCCATGCACGCCACAGGGGTGCCTGATGCTGCTGCGCGACCGGCTGGATGATTTGAGCGGGCTGGACGCGGTGGTGATTGGGCGTTCAACGATTGTCGGCAAGCCGGTGGCGCAATTGCTGATCGCGGCCAATTGCACCGTGACGATTGCCCATTCGCGCACCCGCGACCTCGCCAATATTGTCCGCCGCGCCGACATTGTCGTTGCCGCCGTCGGTCAGCCGCAGATGGTGAAGGACGACTGGATCAAGCCCGGCGCGACCGTGATCGACGTTGGCATCAACCGCACCGATGCAGGCCTTGTCGGCGATGTCGATTTTCGTGGCGTTGTCGCGGTTGCGGGGGCGATCACGCCCGTGCCGGGCGGGGTCGGACCAATGACGATCGCCTGTCTGCTCCGCAACACGCTGATCGCCGCGCACGCTCGTGCTGGGCTGGCCATGGAGGCGGGCGCGCTGTGATGGAGTTGTTTATTTCCGCGCTCGTCACCTTTTTCGTGGTGATCGACCCGCCGGGCTGCGCGCCGATCTATGCCGGGCTGACGGCGGGCGTGCCGACCGTGCATGTCCGCGCGATGGCGGTCCGCGCGGTGGTGATCGCGGGCGCCATTCTGGTGGTGTTCGCGCTGTTCGGGCAGGATATTTTGCGCGCGCTGGGGATCAGCCTTGACGGCTTCCGGATCGCGGGCGGCATCATGCTGTTCCTGATTGCGCTCGACATGGTGTTTGAAAAACGCACACAGCGGCGAGAGGATCGCGCGCAAAAGCTGATCGACGACGAAGATGTCGACGACGTCTCGGTCTTTCCGATGGCGATGCCGATGATCGCCGGGCCGGGTTCGATCGCGTCGATCATGCTGCTGATGTCGAAGGGGACGGGCGTTGAGCGCACGTTGGTGATTCTGGCGGCGCTTGCGGTGATTTTGGCGATGACGCTGCTCGCGCTGTTGTTGGCCGCGCCGCTGATGCGGATTTTGGGTGCCAAGATCGAAGCGGTGGTGACGCGGCTGCTCGGCGTGCTGCTCGCCGCCCTTGCCGCGCAATTCGTGATCGACGGGCTGAAGGCGAGCTTTAGCTGATCCGCCACAGTTTGAGCGGTGACCGTGCGGGCAGCGGCACTGGCGTCAGCCATGCGGGCACTTTGCCGCGCGCGAGCTGATCGTAAAACCCGCCCTTATTGCGCGCGCGATAGACGGTCGATTCGGCCATGTTCGGGCAGATCAGCAACAGCCGCGCGCCGTGCCGCCGCGCAATCGCGCGAAACTGATCCGCTGACCCGCCAAAGGCGTGCTGCACGTCGAGGATCGCGTCGCCATTGCGGTGATAGGGCCCTGCAATCGCTGAGTGATGCGTCATGGTGATCAGGCGCGGGCCAAGGTCGATGAAAGTGAAAATTACTTGGGGGCTCAGCCGGTTGAGCGGGTTGAGCGCGCTATAGCTCGGGCAGGTCGCGCCCGCCTTCGCCGCCGAGGCGACGATCGGCGCCGTCTGATTAAACGGCAGCCATTTGACGACAAACCCGGCAAGCCCGCCCGACAGCACCAGAAACGCCGCCACCGTGCCCAGCACCCGCACCAGCACCGACGTACTCGCGAGCAGACGCGGCAGGATGATCCACGCCAGCGCGACTGCACCCGGCACACCCAGCATCTGTGCCGCCGCACTCGCGCGTGATTGCCACAGCAACAGGCCACCAGCGAGCAGCGTGAACAGCAACACCGCCGACCATGCCGGGAAATTCGCCGTTCCGCGCGCGCGCGATGTCGCAACCGCCGCCCCGATCAGGCCAATGACGGGCAGCATGATGACTGGGAAATAGACGCGGAACGGGTGGGTATAAACCGGCTTTGCCTCGCGAATATTGTCGAGCCAATTGCGTTGCACTTCGGGCGACACTTGTTCGGGGCGGCCCAGGCATTGCGGGAATATTCCGGCGAAACCGGCGATAATCGCGCCTCCTGCGACTAGGCCCAACGTCAGCCGCGCCGCGCGCGAGGCGGGATTGGCGAGCCCGAGCAAGCAGAGCAGCACGCCGGCCGCCACCATGACGCTCAGCCACACCGGGGTCAGCGCGTCGCAGCGCGCGACCGCATTGGCGTGCGAGGCAAACGCCCAATAGCCCAGCGCACACCCGAGCGCGAGGCTGGTGCCATAGGCGATGATCCTTGGCGCTTCCGCCCGGTCCCACACCCAGCGCAGCGCGATGATCGCGCCCGCACCCGCCGCATAGGGCAGCATTTCGAGACCAATGCTTAGCGAAAACGCACTCGTCAGCCCCACACTCGCCCCACCGCGCCGGTGCTGTGGATCGGCGAGCCCCGCCATCGTGACCGCAAGGCTCGCCAATTGCCAGCCATGATGGTCAATCCGCACCGGCATGAACATCAACATCGTGGTGGTCGCCATCATCAGCAGGAGCAGCGCGAGCGGCCACGCCACCGGGCTCACCAATCGCCGCACCGCCGCCGCCAGCGCCACCATCGTTACCGACAGCGGGAGCAGCGGGGCGATGCCGCACGCCAGCCGTTCAGCCCATGCCGTGCCGACCAGCGGCTTTAGCACAAGGATCAGCCCGGCAATCGGCAGGTCGACCAGCCGCGTCCAATGCATGTCGAAACCGCCCGGCGGGTTCAGCCGATATTGGCGCAGATCAAACCAGTCCTGCCCGGCGATCAGCGCGCGCACCTGCATCAGCCGCATATTGTCGTCGGTATCGCTAAGCGACAGCCAGCGCACCGTATTCCACCGGTCAAACATCAGCCACAGCGCAATCCCCAGCCACAGGATCAGCGTGGCGCGCAGCCAGTGCCGGTCGATGATACCGGGGAAGGTGGATGCGGGGGCGGGGGCGGCGTCGCTTGTCAAAACTGCTTTCCTCGCATGGTCCCGCGCTCTAGGGCAGCGAGCGCAAAGGGCAAGGTGGGAAATGATCCGTTACGTCGAAACGCTGATGCGCGCCAACCCGGTGATCGGCCAGTTGCTGCGCTTTGCGATTTCGGGCGGGATTTCGACGGTCATCTATATTGCGG
>PNLG01000001.1 GCA_013822915.1 Sphingomonas sp.
CTGGTACGAGGACGAAGCCTATGGCGGGTCGGCGCAGCTGGATTACGCCGGTGGTCGTAACCGCATTGCGCTGGCGTTCCACTATCGCCGCGACGAGCATGTCGAATTCTCGCAGGTCTTCCCCACCGGTTTCATCGAGCCGCCCCAGAGGAGCCGCGAGGATACCTACAGCCTTGCGCTTGAGGACACGCTGCAACTGACGCCGACCCTGGCCCTGACGCTGGGCGGCAGTTATGACTGGCGCGATCTGATCCAGTCGGATGATTTCGTGGTCAACACGGCCCGCACCGGCGGGAGCTTCGTCAACTATCCGCTGGTCGATGCCGACGCGTGGAACGGGCAAGGTCGTCTGAGTTGGCAGGTCGACGCCGCCAGCGAAGCCCACCTCTCGCTTTCATCGCGCACGCGCTTCCCGACGCTGTTCGAGCGCTTCAGCTCGCGCTTCGGCGGGGCGACCTCGAACCCCGATCTACAAGCCGAACGCTCGACCAATCTCGAACTCGGCGGCAGCACCGAGCTCGGCGCGGTGCGGATCGAAGGCGCGGCGTTTTACTCGTGGCTCGACGACGCGATCGTCGCCTTTCCGTTCATCTTCAACGGCGCGATGGTGAGCAAGAGCCGCAATGTCGGTCAGGGCGGATACTACGGCGCAGAGGCCGCCGTGAACGCGCGCGTCAGCGAGACGCTGGAACTGGGCGGCAACTACACGTGGATCGAGCGCGACTTCACCGATCCCAGCATCCCCGCCTTCGAACCGATCGGCGTGCCCACGCACAAGGGATTCGTCTGGGCGCAATGGAAACCGACCGCGCGCCTCGCCGTCATCCCCTCGCTGGAAATCACCTCCGACAGATGGACCGTAACGCCCACCGGCGCGCTCTATTACCGCACCGGCGCCTACACCCGCGCCGACCTGCGGATCGATTACGAGGTTGCGGACGGCATCGTGCTGGGCGCAGGCGTGCGCAACGCCTTCGACGAGAACTTCGCGCTCACGGACGGATTTCCCGAACCCGGACGGAGCTTCTATCTCAGCGCCCGGTCGCAGTTTTGAGGCCGGCAACTGGGGGGATGACGACGCTTCGAGTCGCTAAGGCGTTGGCATTTCATGCGACGCAAGTTTGCAATTGCCGCTATCCGAAGCCCGCGTAGGTCTGCGTTGGCTGCCCACCCAGATCTTGGCGCTACCGATGACCATGGCCACCGCTTGGGGCCGCCGAAGGCCGCCAAACTGCTTTCGGGACTAACCGGATTGTCGCTAGAGAAATCGCGGGCTTTTTTGCGAAGGCTTGCGTAGTTCCTTACATTGAAACAAGACATTGAGAAAATGAAGGGTCTGCTCAAGATGTCAAACGCTTCCGCAGCGTCATTAAGGGACGTATTGGCAATGCTGGGCTGGTTACCAGGTGATCGCCATGTGATTTCGGTCACACCGGCAGGTGCGGGCAACATGAACCTTGTTGAACGGGTAACGCTCGATAATCAGGCAACGGTAATCCTCAAACGGGCCCGTGCCTGGGTCGAAAAGTATCCTCACATTCCTGCACCCATTGAACGCGCTGAAGTTGAAGCGGCCTTTTATGCTGCGGTGGCGGATAGCGCTGCCGGTCGGGCCATGCCTAGGCATCTTGCTTTCAGTAAGGAATATGCAGCCAATTTGATTGCTGACCTTGGTGGAGGCACGGACGGGATGATTGCCTATGCCGGACAAAAAATAACTGATGATGCACTTGATGCAATCGCCGACTGGCTGCGTGCATTGCATGATATCGAAGGCCCGTTCGATGACATTCTGACAAACACCGCAATGCGTACCCTGAATGCCTTTCACATTTTCAATTATCCGCTCAACCTCCACAATGGCTTGGATCTCGATGCAATTACGCCTGGTCTGCAGCATTTGGCAGAAGGGCTCAAACGGGATGATGGCTTTGTCGCGGCGGTCAAGGCGATTGGTCAGCGCTATCTTGGGAGTGAGGCCGGAGTCTTGCTGCACGGCGATCTTTATCCCGGAAGCTGGTTGACGACCAAGGAGGGCGTCTTCGTGATCGATCCGGAATTCTGCTGGATTGGCCCCCGTGAATGGGATGTGGGCGTGCTTGCTGCGCATCTCAGGCTCAGCGGCCAGCCTGAGAATTCTACCGAGAGGCTCATCAAGCGTTACGGCATCGCGCTTGATCGCCAGCTGCTGAATCAGATCATCGGCATAGAAATCATGCGGCGTTTGATCGGGGTTGCTCAACTGCCATTACAAATCGGGCTGGAAGACAAAGCCATGATGCTCGCCGACGCGCGTGACCTTGTCCTCGGAACAACGAAATGACTCTGCGACGGGTCTGGATTGATACTGATCCTGCGATCACCGCAGGCAATGGCGAGGTCGATGACGCCTTCGCGCTTATTCAGGCGCTCTATTCGCCCGAGCTGGAAGTTGCAGGTGTGTCGGCGGTCTATGGCAATACCGATATTGACCACACATTTGCGATGGCACGGGACATAGTGACCCGCGCCCGCCGCCCAGACATCCCTGTTTATCGGGGAAGCGGTTGCGGCGGAGATCGATCAGCGAACGAAGCCACCGCCGCGCTAACGCAGGCGCTAAACGAGGGACCATTGACGATCCTGGCGCTCGGCCCCCTCACCACCGTCGCAGCGACGCTTGGTCTGCGCGATGCCCCGACAGGAAATGTCGAGGAGATTGTGTTTGTGGGCGGCAGACGTGATGGACTGGAGTTTCTTGCGACACCAAAGCAGAAGAAGCCATTCGGTGACATGAACTTCGAATGTGACCCTGCCGCGGCGTCCGAACTGCTTGCTCTCGGCGTGCCGATGACGCTCGCGGGGTGGGAAGTATCTTCAAAGACGTGGCTGACGCCTCATGATCTCGATCGGTTGCGTAATGAAGGCGGAGAATGCGCCCGGTGGCTCGCCGCAAGTGCGCGAACTTGGCAGTCCGACTGGCAGCGCAATTTTGCCGCGCCGGGATTTACCCCCTTTGATACCTTGGCGGTGGGCTGGTTGCTGCTGCCTGATGCTTTCGTGCGGCACCGCTGGCCGACCAGGATTTCGCTTGATGCGCGCCGACCGCTTTTTGCCGCTGACCCATCCTTCGATGGGCCTATCGTCACCTATCTGCGCGAGGTCGACCACGTTCGCTTCCACGCGGATCTGATGCGGCGGTTGCTGAGCGCCTGAGGCAAGGCGGCAAAAGCGCCCGTCGAAACGAGCTTGCGCCAATTTGTCGCCGCCGCGAAGGCCCTGATGTCATGGCGAACGGTCATGGCGGCAACGAACCCGTTTCAGAACTTGTAGGCCAGCCCGAACTGGAACTGCCGCGGGGGACCGGCATTGCGTTGCACGAAGGGCGCACCGCCGCCGAACTGGATCTGGTTCGAGGTGGTCGCCGCGTTGGCGAAGCCGCTTTCGTTGTTGGTGTTGAGCACGTTGAACACGTCGGCGCTCGCCTCGATCCGCCCGCCGAGGACCGGCAGGCCATAGCGCACGCCGACATCAATCGTGGCAGACCATGGCAGGCGCCCCGAATTGCGGCTCTCACCGGGGAAACGATCCGAATTGCCGAGGAAGTTCTCGCCGAAGCTGGCTCCGTCACCGTTCAGATCCTGCGTGCCAAAGATCAGCGCATCGGGCACCAGATTGACCGGCTGGCCCGATTGGAACAGCCCCGCCAGCGTCACCGTCATCCCATCCACCGGGTAAAGATAGCCCACCGCCGAAATCACGTGCCGCCGGTCATTGGCCGAGGGTCCGAATTCGGTGCTGAAATCATTGGCGTTGGCGGCGCGGAAATTGATGTCATCGGTATCGTTGCGCAGGCGCGAGAGGGTGTAGCTGAGGCGGAAGGCGTAGGGATCGTCGCCGCGCGCCTTGATCGCTTGCAGAATCAGCGCAAGGTATTCCGCCTCCCCCGCCGTTTCGGACACGGTGATCTGCCGCGCCCCGCCGGGCACCAGGCCCACCGGGCGCGAGGCATCCGCATCGGCTTGCGAACGCACCAGCCCGAGACTCTGCGCGAGCGCGAAACGCGCGGCATTGTCGGGTTGCGAGCGAAGCAAGGCGATATTGGCATCGGTCAGATTGGCGAGGTTGGGGGTAAAGGACGAGGGCGTGTTCAGGTCGCGCAGCCGCACCAGATTCTCCGAACGGCTGTAGAGCGCGTCGACCGACAGGGTTAGCGTGCTGGTCGCCTGATACTGGTAGCCACCGCTGATCTGCACGCTCCAGGGATTGTCATAGCCGATGGGGCTGAGGATCCGCGCTTCGTTGACGATTGCCGTGTCGCGCAAGTCCTGCACTGCCTCGGGTGCGGGGCATTCCGCGACCGTGGCACAGGCAGGCGAAACCGTCAGATTCCCGTCAAAGGTGATATCGCCAAGGTCGACGCCCGCCGGGATCACCCCGCTGCTTTGCAATTGTCCGAGCTGGCTCAGGAAGCCCGCCGAGGTGGTGTTGCGCTGCAACGCGTCCGAGATCACCGCATAAGACAGCTTGCCAGTGAAAATCCCCGCCCCGAACCGCACAGAGGAACGCGCATCGGGCTGCCAGTTGAGCGCGAGGCGCGGCGCGATGTTGTCTGTGTCGCCGTCCCCCGCGCCCCGTTCGGTCAGCGTGTCATAATCCCAGCGCAGGCCCAGCGTAGCCGTGAAATCGGGGGCGAGCTGCCATTGATCCTCAAGGTAGAAGGCTATCAGCGTCTGGCTGGTGCCGAAACTTTGCGGGCGCAGCTCGACCGCGTAATTGGCGACCACCGGGTTCAATGCCAGCACATCCTGCGCGTTCAGCGCGAGCCCGCGCGATGTCAGGCTGGCGAGCTGTGCGGACGTCAGATCGACCGTGAAATTGCCATCCGGATTGCCCCCGCCGAGCAGATCGAAGTCCGAATGGATCACGTCCGCGCCGACCCGCAGCGTATGTGCGCCAAAGTCACGCTGGAGCCGGTGGGTGGTTTGCCAGGTCTCCTCCAGATTGTTGAACACGAAGCCGGGGTGGCCAATCACCCCCGCCACCAGACCGGAAGGATCGCGCAGCACCACCTGCGGCCCCGGCTCGCTCACCGGCTCGCCAAAATCCCAGCGGAAGCGGCTGAACTGCACCGCGCCGTCATAGCTCCAAACCGCCCCGGCATAGCTTGCCGTGGCCGCGACCAAGGTTGAGAACCGGTCCTGGTTCGATCCCGCCGAGGGGAAGGTATTGTTGCCCCCGCCCAGCCCGCCACCGGGGCGGTCCACCGTGACCCGCCCGATATTGACCCGTGCGCCCAGGGTCCAGTCGTCCGTCAGCCGGTGATCGAGCCGCAGCGATCCGAGGTGGAACTCGTTGTTGCCAACCACCGTGTCGACAATCCCGAGCGCAGGCGCGTCCACCACCTGCGTGTTACGATCGCGGGTGTATTCGTAGTTCGCGTAAAAGAATGTCCGGTCGCGCGCGATCGGTCCACCGAGAGCGAAACCGCTCTGATAGCGCTCGAAGCTTTCGCCCACCGCATTGCCGGTCAGATCGCGGCGCGGGAAGGGGGAGCGCGCATCCAGCGGACGACCGGGGCGGATCAGGCCATAGACTTCGCCCGTCAGATCATTGCTGCCCGACGGGGTGGTGTAATTGACGATGCCATTGGCGGTGCGCCCGTAGGCGGCCGAATAGGAGTTCGCCAGCACCGTTACCTCTCGAGTGAAGCCCAAGGGCACCGGAAACTTGATCCCGCCGAGGAAATTCTCGTTATTGTCGAGCCCGTCGATCAGATAATTGGTATCGAGCCCATTCGCGCCATTGATCGAGATCGAAGGCGCTTCAGAGAAAAACCCGGTCGAGGGAACCACATTGGGCAGCCGGATAAGCGAGCCGATCACGTCGCGCCCCTCGATCGGCAGAGCGACCAGCTGCTCACGTCCAAGCGAGGCGGAGATCTCGGCATTTGCGGTGTTGAGCCCGGTAATGGCGCGCGCGGCGGTTACGGTAATGCCCTCGCTTTCAGGTGCCGCGAGTTGGAGGATCACGCTTCGGGCAAAATTGGCGCGCAGTTCGATCGGCTGAGCGGCCAGGCCAGCATATTGATCCGCAGCAGGGACCGACACGAGATATTCGCCTGCCGTGGTCAACCCGTCAACCGCGACCCGCCCACGTGCATCGGTGCGCACCCGTCGTTCAAAGCCGATCGCCCGGTTGGCGATCACCACTTCCGCGTCGGCAATCGGCGCCCCGGCCTCATCCACGACGGCAATCTCGATCCCGGCCTGCTGTGCAAGGGCCGGCGGGGCAATGGCAATCGAAATTGCGCCAAGGGCTGTCGCCCCGACAGTGGCCCGAAGGATAGTCGCAATCATGAAGGTCCCCTCGTGTGTGTCGGCACCCGGCCGAATAACACGGCTGCTGCAATGCAGCTTCGTCCGAGGCTTTTAAAAAGTTACGGCAGAGACGATTTTCCAACCGATAACCCTTGGCAATACCGGTGCCGACAAAAAATGGGCTCGCGACCAAACGAGGCTACGTCGGCACTTGACTCGCTGACATTTGAACTCCCGCTCTGGACGATAGCCGGTCGTTCACGAAACCAAATTGAACGTCTGGTTTCCCCAGAAGCCGCCATGCGGCTTTCGGGATCGCGCTTCGGTTACCCTATGGCCGCGGCAAGGTAGTGCTCTGCTATACGCCTAGCAGCGAGCCCATCAAACGGTTGCCGACCGCAGAAATCTTCTCCAAGCCATTGGGATGAAGCTGCTGCTCAATCCGATCCGGCTGGTGCCAAGCCTGTTTCTGCTGGCCATCGCGATCGGAACGCTGCTGCTCAGCCTGCCCGTTGCCACGATGGACGGCACCCGCGCGCCGTTTCTGACCGCGTTGTTTACCGCCACCTCGGCAGTAGCGGTGACAGGGTTAGTGGTGGTCGATACCGGTACCTACTGGTCTCCGTTCGGGCAGGTTGCGATCCTGCTGATGTTCCAGATCGGCGGGCTCGGGATCATGACGGCGGCGACCCTGCTGGGCATCATCGCCGGACGCAGTTTCGGTTTGCATGAACGCCTTGCCACGCAGGTCGAGCGCGGACGGCTCGAACGCGGTGATGCGCTGTCCGTGCTCAAGCTCGTGGTCGGCGTGACGCTGGCTGTGGAGGCGGCGGCTGCGCTCGCCCTCACCATCCGCATGGCCGCCGCATACGAAATGAGCCTTGGCAGGGCGCTGTGGAACGGGGTGTTCCACGCCATCAGCGCCTTCAACAATGCCGGCTTTTCGACCCATGCCGACAGCATGGTGGGCTATCAGAGCGATCCGCTGATCTTGGTCCCGATCATGGCAGCGATCACGCTGGGTTCGGTCGGCTTTCCGGTGATGCAGGACCTTCGCGACAAGCGCTTCGATTGGCGGCGCTGGTCGCTGCATTCCAAGGTCACGGTCTATGGCTCGGCCGCGCTGCTGGTGCTGGGGTTTGTCACGATCCTCGTTATGGAGTGGAACAACGACGCCACGCTCGGGCCCATGGCGCTGGGCGGCAAGGTGCTGAACGCCGCGTTCCATTCCGTCATGCCGCGCACGGCAGGGTTCAACAGCCTTGATGTGGGCGCTTTCCGGGAATCGACGCTGATGGTCAATTACCTCCTGATGTTCATCGGCGGCGGCAGCGCGGGCACGGCGGGCGGGATCAAGGTGACAACCTTCGTGGTGCTGTTCGCCATTGTCCTGTCCGAAGTGCTGGGCCGCCGCGATGCCGGGCTGTTCGGCCGGCGCTTCGGGCACGAGGTCGAACGGCAGGCGCTCACAGTGATTGTGATCGCCGCAGCGCTGGTGTTCGCCGCGACGACCTACATCGTGTCGATCACCGCCCTACCGTTGGCCGAAGTGCTGTTCGAATGCATCTCCGCCTTTGCCACTGTCGGCATGTCCACGGGGATCACCGCCGATCTGCCGCCGTCGGCGCAGGTGGTGATCGTGTTGCTCATGTTCATTGGTCGGGTCGGCACCATCACCTTTGCCACGGCACTCGCCATCGGCAGCAGCCCGCAGCTTTACCGCTATCCCAAGGAGAACCTCATTGTCGGCTGACACGCGCAAACCCGTTCTGGTGGTGGGGCTTGGCCGGTTTGGCGGCGCTGTCGCTCGCCGCCTCGCCAGCATGGGCACCGAAGTGCTGGGGGTGGATAGCACCCCCGAACTGGTGCAGGCTCATGCCGATCACCTGACCAAGGTGGTCGAGGCCGATTGCACCGATCCAGCGGTGCTGCGCCAGCTGGGCGCGGCCGATTTCGCCACCGCTGTGGTCGGCATCGGCAGCGATATCGAGGCGAGCGTGCTGACTGTGCTAGCGCTTGCAGACATGGGCCTCACCAACATCTGGGCCAAGGCCAGCAACACCAATCACGCGCGCATTCTGGAACGGATCGGTGCGACCCACGTGGTATTTCCCGAAGAGCGCATGGGTGAGCGGGTGGCGCATCTGCTCAATGAACGCCTGCTCGATTTCATCGCCTTTGACGATGAATTCGCCATCGCCCGGCTCTCCGCGCCTACTCCGATTGTCGGCCTGCCGCTCGTCACGAGCGCCTGCCGCAAGAAATACGACGTGACCGTGGTGGGCGTGAAACGGAAGGGCGAAGCGTTCATCCACGCCGTGCCGGACACGATCATCTTCCCCGACGATGAATTGGTGGTGTCAGGCAAGATCAAGGATCTGGAGCGATTTTCGGCGATCTGACCGCCGGTCGCTACCCTGCGACCCGGTAACCCACGCCGGGCTCGTTGATGATCAGCTGCGGCTCGCCCGGATTAGACTCCAGCTTGCGGCGCAATGACCGGACCGCCACGCGCAGGTAGTTGAGATCATGCCGGTGGGCCGGTCCCCAGACCAGTTCCAGCAGACGGTCGTGCGTCACAACACGCCCGGGATAATCGGCGAGCGTCCAGAGCAGGTCGAATTCGCGGGGAGTGAGGTCCACATGCTCGCCCCGGACGACAACCTCATGCGCGTCTCGGTCGATATGCCCACTGGCGAACTGGCGCCGGGCCGTGGTGGAGAGCGGCCCAGCCTTTCGGCGAAGCGCCGAGCGGATGCGGGCCAGCAGCTCCTCGCTATCGAAGGGCTTGGTCACGAAGTCGTCGGCGCCAAGGTCGAGCGCGGCGACCTTCTCCTCGGTCGCGTCGCGGGCGGTGAGGACAATCACAGATAGGCTAAGCGCCGCAAGCTGCGGCACCACCTCCAGCCCGTCACGATCGGGCAGGCCCAGATCGAGCAAAGCGACCAGCGGCGCGGGCGCGGCACTGGCAATCCGCAAGGCTTCGGCAGCGGTAGCGGCCTCGACGTGGGTGATTGTTACCCGATCAAGCGCGCCGATCAACAACCGCCGGATGGCGGGTTCGTCATCGATGATCAGCACGTCCTTACGCATCGTCAGGTTCGTCTCGCGGGTTTGAGGCCGGAAGGCGAACCGCAAATTCAGCCCCGCCTTCGGGCCGGTTGGTGGCCGATATCACACCGCCAACGGCTTCGACGAGATTCTTGGCGATCCACAGCCCAAGGCCCGTTCCGCCCACCCGGTCGCTGCCCTCGAGCCGCTCGAAGCGTTCGAACAGCGTATCGTGCTGCTCGGGCAAGCCCGGCCCGCGGTCGCGCACCCGGCACGCCACGTGGCTGCTCTCATACTCCAGCACGATCTCTACCGCGCTGGTCTCGGGCGAGAACTTCAGCGCATTGTCGACGAGGTTGATCAACGCATGGCGGAGCAGCACCGGATCGCTGGCGATCAGCGGGCAATCATCGTCGATACGGGTCACGACTCTGCTGCCATCGCGGTTTTGGCGCAGGTCGCGCAGCACGGCGTGGATCACATCGGTAAGATCGATGCTCTCGATGCGCGGTTTGACGCCGCCGTCCTCGATGCGTGACGCCTCCAGCAGATCGCCGAGGAAGCGTTCTAGGCGTCGTGCTTCGCTGCGCGCGATCAGCACTTCTTCGGCATAAGCCCCCTCCGCAGGGATCGCTTCGGCGGCAGCGATGACCGAGGTGAGCGGGGTGCGCAGGTCGTGGGCGATGCTGCCAAGCAAAGCGCCGCGCAGGCGGTCCCGTTCGCGCAAGGTGCCGACCTGTCGGGCTTCGTCCTCCAGCACCAGACGTTCATGCGCCAGCGCGGTCTGATCGATCAGCGAGGCAAGCAGCGTTGCATCGTCGGCGCGGATGATCCGGCCCTGTTCGGGGCGCGCCGCTCCCAGGGCCCCCATGATCCCGAGCGCGGTCTGAAGCGGGTGAAACTGCCAGTCGGACGCATTTAGCGTGCCGGTGTCGCGCCCCGTCACTTCGCCGCGTTCCAGCGTCCAGCGTGCTGCCGCTTCGTCGACCAAATCCAGTGCGGCGTGGGCCGGATTGCCGCGCACGGTCAAGCGGTCGCCTTCAAGGCTTACGATGATCGCCTCTACCTCCAGCAGTGCGCCGATCTCGCGGCAGGCGACTGCTGCGGTGCTTTCCCGATCCGACAACCCGCCCAGCAACCCGGCAAAGCGCGCGAGCGAGGCGTTCAACCGGGCAACCCCCGCACTGGTCTCCGCCTGACGGCGCACCTTGCCCGCCAGCGCGCCGATCACACCAGCGACCAGCGCCAGCACGGAAAAGGTGATGACATCGGCAGGGTCATTCATCAGCAGCGTGAAGCGCGGCTCGGTGAAGAAGTAGTTGTAGGCTAGCGCCGCAAACCCTGCCGCCCAGAGCCCGACATAGGTCCGCAGCAAGCTCGCGGCGACAATCACCGGCACCAACAGCAACATATCGATGGCCCCGCGCGGCAGCCAGTCTTGCGCTGCGAACACCGGGCCGACCGTCGCCGCGACGATGGCTAGTGCCGACAAGGGCGCGCGCCAGGGGCTGTAATCACCTCTGGTCGCTGGACGCTCATCGGCGTCTTCCAGTGGGACGACTTGCACCGCGATCCCCCGCGCCTTGCGGATCACGTCCTGCGCAATGGAACCGTGCCGCCATTCGAACCAGCGGCTGCGGCGGCTCTTGCCGATCACGATCTGGCTCGCCCGAAGCTCGCGAGCCTGATCGACCAGCGCCTGCGCCACATCGGTTGCGGCCAGTGTCATCAGCGCCGCACCCAGCGAAGATGCCAGCGCCAGGTTCTCGGCCAGCTGCTCGCGTTGCGACCCTGCGACCCCGCGCGCACCGCCGCTCTCGACCACCACCGCTGTCCAGGGGGCATAGGCAAGATCGGCAAGGCGTTTGGCATGGCGGATCACCTGTGCCCCGCCTTTGCCCGGGCTGACCGCTACCAGAATACGCTCGCCCACCGCATAATCGCCTTCGTCCCCGGCCAGCGTGAGCTGATCGGTAAGGCGCCGGTCCACCGATCCCGCCGCATAGCGCAAAGCCAGTTCCCGCAAGGCGGCGAGCTTCGAGGGCGTGAAGAAGTTCGTCAGCGCCTGCCCGGCTGTATCGGCGAGGTAGACCTTGCCGGCCCGCAGTCGCTCGATCAGCGTTTCGGGCGGGAGATCGACTACGATGACTTCGGCGGAATCGAGGATGCTGTCGGGCACCGTCTCGCGCACCCGGACATGCGTGAACCCGGCGACAAGATCGTTGAGGCTCTCGATGTGCTGGATGTTGAGCGTGGTGGCAACGTCGATCCCCGACACTAGCAGTTCGGCGACATCCTGCCAGCGTTTCGGATGGCGGCTGCCGGGCGCGTTGGTGTGGGCGAGTTCATCGACGAGGATCAGCCCTGGGCGCCGTTCCAGCGCAGCGTCGATGTCGAATTCATCGAGCGTATGGCCCTGATAGGCAATCGCCCGGCGCGGAAGCACTTCGAAGGGTTCGAGCTGCACCGCAGTATCGCTGCGCCCGTGGGTCTCGGCCACGCCCACCAGCACATCGAGGCCTTCCGCCTGCCGCCGAGCAGCTTCCTGCAACATCCGGTAGGTCTTTCCCACTCCGGGCGCAGCACCCAGATAGACGGTCAGCCGCCCGCGCTCCTCACGCTGTGCAAGGCGCAGAAAACGCTCGGCATCATTGGCGGGGCGCGGCTCGTCCATCAACCCCGCCTACTGCGCCTGCCGGTCGAGCGCCAGATTGAGTTCGAGAACGTTGACGATCCTCTCGGGCGCGAAGGGGCCAGCGGCGCTGACTGCCTGAGCCTCGATCAGGCGCTTGACCTCGGCAGGCGGTAACCCGCGCGCGGCGGCCACGCGGTCCGCCTGATAGAGCGCACCCTCAAGGCTGATATGCGGATCAAGCCCGCCGCCTGATGCTGCAACAAGATCGGCGGGAATTGGTTTATCCGCCGTTGCACCGTAGCGGGCGATGAGCTCTTTTGCCCGGTCCGTCAGATCCGGACTGGTCGGCGATGTGTTGCTGCCGCCCGCACCCATGCCGTCGTAATCCACCGCCGAGGGCCGCGGCCAGAAGTAGCGGGGGCTGCTGAAGTCCTGCGCAATTAACTTGCTTCCGACTGCCGGGCCATCGGCTTCGATGATCGACCCATTCGCCTGAAACGGTGCGACGCTCTGTGCGAAGGCCAGCACCAGCGCCGTGTAGCCAACGACGCATATGGCAAAGGTCACCAGCCACAAGCGCAGTGAGGGGAGAAGATATTGCATCGGTCAGGGTTCCTTAGCGCATCAAAGTGACATGCTCGGCGATCGGACCGAGCGCGGCGGCGGGGAAGAAGGTGAGCGCACCGAAGATCAGGATGACGATGAACAGCATCACCCCGAAGGTCGGCCCCTCGACGCTCAACGTTCCCGCACTCTCTGCGCTGCGGCGCTTGGCCATCAGCGATCCGGCGATGGCGAGCGGCACGATGATCGGCAGATAGCGTCCGATCAGCATGGCAAGCCCGGTGGCGATGTTCCACGCCGGGGTATTGTCGCCCAGTCCTTCAAACCCTGAGCCATTGTTCGCAGCGGCCGAGCTGAACTCGTAGAGGATCTCGGAAAAGCCATGCGCGCCGGTGTTGTTGAGCGTGTCCAGCCCCCAGGGGGTCGCAGCGAACAGCGCCGTGCCGCCGAGGATCAGCAGCGGGTGCGCAATCAGCGCGAGCACCACGAGCCGCATCTCGCGCCCCTCGATCCGGTGGCCGAGATATTCGGGCGTGCGCCCCACCATCATTCCCGCCACGAACACGGCGAGCGCGATGTAGAGGAACATGTTGATCATGCCGACGCCGACGCCGCCGAAGGTCTCGTTGAGCCACATCCCGGCCATCGGCACCAGGCCGGTGAGCGGATTGAGACTGTCATGCATTGCCCCCACCGAGCCGTTGCTGGTTGCCGTGGTGAGCACCGCCCACAGCGGGCCGGTGGTGGCACCCAGGCGCAGCTCCTTGCCTTCAAGATTGCCGACATCCTGCGGCACGGCGAGATCGGCAAAGGCCTGTGTCGGTGCGGCCTCGAAGGTGACTGCGGCGGTCAGCTTGATCACCAGCAGCGCGGCCATGACGCCGAAGATCACGGCGGCGTGCTTCACGCGGCCGATGATGCGCCCGAACATCCACACGCAGGCCATGGGGATCAGAATGATCGCGATGATCTCCAGCGCGTTCGACCAAAAGGTGGGGTTTTCGAACGGATGGGTGGAGTTGGGCCCGAAGAACCCGCCACCGTTGGTGCCAAGCTGCTTGATGGCAACGAAGGCAGCGGCAGGCCCGCGCGCGATGGTCTGGGTTGCGCCCTCAAGGGTCGTCACCGCCGCCGCGCCTTCCAGCGTCATCGGCACGCCCGCCAGCGCGATGGCACACGCCAGCAGCATTGCGACCGGCAACAGCAGCATGAATGCAGCACGTTGCACATCGAGGAAGAAATTCCCCATGCTGGCCTGTCCCCCGATCCCCCGCGCCAGCGCCGCCAGCGCGGCAATCCCGGTCGCGGCGGAGACGAATTGCAGCCACATCAGCCCGCCAAGCTGGGCGAGGTAGCTCCAGGTGCTCTCGCCCGAATAGTGCTGCAAGTTGGTGTTGGTGGTGAAGGATGCAGCAGTGTTGAAAACGAGGTCGAGGCTGGCCACACCCTGCCCGTCGGGGTTGAAGGGCAGGAGGTGCTGGGTCGCCAGCAGCAGGAAAACGAAGCCGAACATCACCACGTTGAAAGCGATGAGCGCGAGCGAATAGGTCTTCCAGTCCTGCTCTCCCGCGCCTCCGGTGGCGGCAGTGAACAGCCGGTCGGCAGCGGCGAAGCGGCCCGAGAACAACGCGGCCATATATTTGCCAAGCGGCCAGGAAAGGAGAGCCGTGCCGCCGACGACGAGGATGATGGTGAGGATGCTTGCAAGCATGTCAGGTTCCTTTGCGGCTCAGGCGAGGCCGAGGCCGGCGACAGCGAGGTCGATGAGCTTGATGCCGACGAACGGCGCGATCACCCCGCCCCCGCCGTAGATCGCGAGGTTGCGCAGCAGCTGGCTCGCCGCAGGCATGGGGCGATACGCGACGCCCTTGAGCGCCAGCGGCACCAGCAGGGGAATGATGATCGCGTTGAAGATGATCGCCGAGAGGATTGCGCTGCTGGGACTTGCCAGCCCCATCACGTTGAGCGCGTCGAGCCCGGGATAGAGCACCACGAAG
Source organism: Sphingomonas sp. (assembly GCA_013822915.1). Classification (GTDB taxonomy): domain Bacteria; phylum Pseudomonadota; class Alphaproteobacteria; order Sphingomonadales; family Sphingomonadaceae; genus Sphingomonas. Next base: position 14,547 of record PNLG01000001.1, read on the forward strand.
ATCGCCGGCAGGATCGCGAAATACTTGGCGACATCGTTGGCTATCGAGAAGGTG